>JAPLDN010000069.1 GCA_026391755.1 Bacteroidota bacterium | reverse complement strand
TAAATCTGAAAAAAAAATAAACAAATATTATTATGGCAACAGAGCACTTGACAAAAGCAACCTTCACCGAGAAGGTGTTTAATTTTGAAGCTAACCAGGATTGGAAATTTGAAGGCAAGCTTCCGTGTATCATTGATTTTTATGCCGACTGGTGCGGCCCATGTAAAATGGTTGCTCCCATTTTGGAAGAACTCTCGACCGAATACGCCGGTAAGGTTAACATTTACAAAATTGATACTGAAGCCGAGCAGGAACTTGCAGGTGTTTTCGGGATCAGGAGCATTCCTTCCATGCTGTTTTGCCCGGTTGATGGACAGCCACAGATGTCCGTAGGAGCGCTGCCGAAAGATTCTCTGATCAAAGCCATAGACGATGTCCTGCTGAACAAATCGTCAAACTGATCATCAGGCGCGTATGGAGGGTGAAAATATCATCGTCTCTACCTCATACCTTCCTCCTTTAGGTTATGTTTCCGCCCTTATGAGGGCAGGAGAATCTGTAATTGACCTGTATGAAACTTACCCTAAACAGACCTGCAGGAACCACACCAATATTTATGGTCCCGGCGGCAAACAAACATTAAGCATTCCTGTTAACAAGCCGGCAGGGAATCATACGAGAACTATGGATATCAGGATATCGTATGCTCTCCCATGGAATAAGACCCACTGGCGGGCAATTGAAGCCGCATACAACAACTCTCCGTATTTCCTGTATTACCAGGATTATTTCAGGCCTTTCTTTGAGAATGAATATGATTTTCTTGCGGATTTCAATTCGGAAATACTTGAAACAGTATACAGGCTGTTGCGAATATCGGGGCGGATCAGGTTTGCGGAAACTTTCGTCAGGTATCCCGAAGGCATGCGCGACTTGCGAAATGAGCTGACTGCGAAGCATGCAATGGCGATCTGCCCCCCGTATACCCAGACATTTTCGGAAAAACACGGTTTCCTTTCCAACCTCAGCATCATTGATCTTGTTTTTAATTTAGGCCCGGAAGCTGCGGAATACCTGCAATCAGTAATATTGAATTGACGTGCAGTTTAATTCTTGCATGTATTCCGTAATTTTTCGTATCTTTGTGTTAATTTAATCTAAATTAATTGTCGACACTCTTTGACCTCAGGGAAGGCGAGCGCGGTCTCATCACGAAAGTCCGCGGCCGGGGTGCGTTCCGTAAACGGATCACCGAGATGGGATTCGTGCGAGGCAAGGAGGTCAGTGTAGTCAAATCGGCGCCCCTGCTTGATCCCGTGGAATATAAAATCCTCGGATACAACGTCTCCCTCCGCCAGACTGAAGCCCGCCTTATTGAGATCATCCCTGTCGGGACCGAAGCCGCTGCCACATCCACCGACACAGAAAAAAAGCAATATAACGGCACCATAGAGGAGGAAACCCGTAGGGAACAGGATGGCGACAGGGGAAAGTCCATCGACATCGCCCTGGTTGGAAATCCAAACTGCGGTAAAACGACCCTGTTTAATTTCGCCTCCGGTTCGCATGAAAGAGTGGGAAACTTCGGGGGAGTGACGGTCGATAGTAAAACCGCAAAGTTCAGGCAGAAGGGGTATACTTTTAATATAACCGACCTCCCGGGAACTTATTCCCTTACTGCATACTCACCAGAGGAACTTTATGTGAGGAGGCACATCACTGATGTTATCCCCGATATCGTAATAAATATTATAGATTCTTCCAATCTTGAGCGGAACCTTTACCTGACTACCCAGCTTATCGACATGGACATCAGGGTGGTCATAGCCCTGAATATGTACGACGAATTTGGAAAAAAAGGGCATGTGCTGGATTACAGATCCCTCGAGCAGCTTCTGGGGATCCCGGTTATCCCGACCACCAGTTCCAAAGGCGAAGGCATTAGGGAACTCTTCGACAGGGTGATCGATGTCTTTGAGGAAAGGGACCCGGTGATCCGCCATGTGCACATCAATTACGGGGATGAAATGGAACGCTCGATCCGCCGGATACAGGAAGTGATAAGGAAGGACGAGGCCCTTACTGTAAGAGTTTCCACCCGTTATTACAGCATAAAACTTCTTGAAAAAGACGATGAAGCCAGGAAAGGACTTGTACACTCCGATCACTACAGAGCTATTATTGCAACTGCCGATAAAGAAGTCAAAAGGCTTGAGGACAACTTTTATGAAGACAGCGCCACCCTGATCACCGATGCGCGTTATGGTTTTATTTCGGGGGCTCTTCGTGAGACCATGAGTGCCAACGAACAGGCTTTCACGGGTAAAACAGCAAGCGAGAGAATCGATAATATAATCACACATAAATATTTAGGATTCCCCGTTTTCCTTTTCTTTTTATGGGTTATGTTTCAGACCACTTTCTCCCTGGGCGAATATCCAAAACATTGGATTGACATGCTGGTAAGCACCTTCGGGAGCATCTCCGGCAGCTTTCTTCCAGCCGGTCCGGTCAAAGACCTGCTTGTCGACGGCATCATCAACGGGGTCGGGAGCGTGATCGTCTTCCTGCCGAATATACTTATCCTTTTCTTTTTTATCTCGCTGATGGAGGATTCGGGATATATGTCGAGGGCCGCGTTCATCATGGACAAGCTGATGCACAAGATGG
>JAPLDN010000255.1 GCA_026391755.1 Bacteroidota bacterium | reverse complement strand
ACGGTATCGGAGGAATAAATGCCCACGTTGAACGGGAAATGAAATTTTAAGGAATGAAGAGGGGACAAGTGCTTAATTCAGGCCTTAAGCGCCAAGTACCAAATTTGAGACTTGAGACCTGGCACTTGAAACTTGAACGTGTACACTACTCTGACGAAATATCTAACCGCCAGTTCATCATCGATTTTGCTAAAGTGGTTGATTTTATTGAGGAAATGGAAGTTCTGGATATGTTATAAAAGCCGACCTGATATTCCGGTCGGCTTTCAAAACAACAATCAGAATTATCATTCCTGGGCTGGTACCAGTTCTTTGGTTTTTAATTTAGAAGGCATAAAAATGCCGATAACACCATTGATACCGACACTCATTACAATATTGAAAAAGAAGGCTAGGAATGCAAACAACAACAACGCACCGCACAAACCGGCCAGGATCATATAAGTGTTGAATTCACCGTTTACATATAACGACCTGCGAAGCATTCCATGCAATCCGGCCATTCCCATAAAGGCACCCATGCCGATGCCGCCAATGAGTTGTCCCCAGAAATGAAAGTTAGCCAGTTTCTGGCTGTACAACTGGGCCCCGTTTGTCAGTATTGGGAAAAGAATATAAATGGCAGCATAGAGTGTCATGGCAAGTCCGACAAGAACAGCAACGTGAACATGAGGACCAATGACCCATTGGGTATTGTGAAGAATCCTGTTCAAGCCGATATCAGCTTGCATGATTCCCGCAGGAACTGCGAGGGCAAATCCGAGCAGACCACCGAGAAGGAATTTTAACGGATTCGTCATCTTAAGAGGCCTGGCGCTCCAAAGTGTGGCGAGGGTAATGAAAAATGCCAGTCCCTGGGTGATCAGCTCAAATGCAGTGACCATTTCACCGGAAAGTACTTTTAAAAATCCCGGCTGAGCCTGATCAGAGAGAAGGTGATGTGACCAAACCGTCCATGAAACAATCAATTCAACCAATAATGCTGTCCGGGCAATATTTTCCATGAATAATTTCTTCCCTGTAATCAGGGTTGCGAGAAGATACCAGGTACCGGCAACAAAAATCAGAACCAGCCCATCGGCTACAAGATCGAGCCCCCACCAGAACCAGTTTTTGTAAAGCAGGGCATCAATAGCCGTGTCCTTAAGGCTAACACCAAACAGGGCAAAAACCATATAAACAAGGATCAGTACACCGGTAAAAATTATGATGCCAGAATTCAGTGCAACATCAACAGTTCCACGAGCAATGGCAGCTACCGGAAGAGAAACAAGATGTTCCTTTTTATTCTTTGAAAACAGGTTTCTGACACCGCTTATGCCGAGTGCGGAAGAGAGCAAGGCGCAACTGGGTTGTTTGTCCCATCCCTCTGGAGTATAGGTTATAGTAGCGAACACATTGATGACAAAAAAAACTGTTCCAAGCATCACCAATGCAATTCCAAGGATGAAAAAGATACCTCCCAGGATGCTGAATTGCGTAAAATCAACGGGTAAAGGCCAGTAAAGGGTGTAAAGCGGGGCATAATGGGTTAAAAATCCTGAAAACCAGAATGTAAAAGTTCCGATCGTAACCAGCCAGAAATTCCAGTTAGCAAGTTTTATACTCCAAAGTGGTTTTTTCATCAGGAAAGGGACCAGGAAAAGAAAGGCCCCGAAGACGATTGAATAAGTGGAACCGAAAATCCCTACCAACGGATGAGCGGTCATAATAGCAAAAAACTGGTTTGTAGAGATCGCAGGAATAGGCCGGATTTCATAAATCCGCATCAGCATTCCTTCAATAACGGCAAATGCATAATAAACCAACCCGATTACCACAAAACGGAGAGTGAGTTTTTGCATGGGCGTGAGGCCATCGGGTTTGAACATAGCCTGTTCACCTTTTATTAATGTTTGTAAAAAGTTCATATTGATAATTTTTTAGTTATACCTAATCGGGTTAATTATTGGCTGTCGTGTTGCAGGTCACAATAACAGCATCTTTCAGGACGATATTCCACCCGGTTGGGCCCGAATATTCCGTTGATCTGATTGTATAAATTCCCGGTCTATCGAATTGCCATAGGATGTCGTTCGGATGGCCGGGAACAACCTGCATCTGAAAAACCATGGAATTATCCTGGCGGAACAATCCGAAACCATAGGTTAAATCGTGTGACAAGACAGAAAACAGAACCTTCTCGTTGCAACTGATGTTCAACGTTTGTTCGGGAAGTGTGAATTTGTGTTTCTCTATCGTGATATTGAAAACTTTGTCGGCCTTGATGTCGGCACGGTTCAAATCCATGGGAGCCCATGGAATGGTGTTAAAGGTCACAATATGCAGGGATACGCCCAGCACAACCAGCATTCCGGTAAAGGAATAAAAGAGGGCATTCGCAATCTTATTATCCTTTCCGGGCCGGGTGATTTTGTAGCCAAACCACGCCATGACCAGCAGGATGGCAAGGCAGTAACATGTGTAGGCCAGCGTCTGGCCGTTTAACACAACAGTTGAGTCAACCATAATACCTGAATTTAATTGATAAATTAATGAATTAATGAATTATTCAATTGAGCAATTGTATCTTTATCCATTTCATATTTGTTCTTCAGATCAGCCAGAGATGTGTTTGTCAGGGTTTCGATCATTTTTGACCGGGCTTCTGTCCACAGATCATGCATCACGCAAGGGTGATCAATAATGCAGGCAGTAAAACCAAGCAGGCAGGTTTTCATTGCTTCTTGTCCTTCCATGGCTTCGATCACCTGTGCAAAATTGATTGACGACAAATCACGGGAGAAGACAAATCCACCGTTTCTTCCCCGTATACTGGTAATAAAACCCTTTTTTGACAAATCCGTCAGCAGTCGCCTCAGGTATTGCCTTGGTATTTTCAACTCCTTGTAGAGGAATTCAGCCGGATACATCTCTTTGTTCCTTGTTGCCATAAAGGAAAGAACATTCAGGGCATACTCCGTAGTTTTACTTAGGATCATGTAAATGCTACCATTTTGTAGTAATTTAAACACTGCGAAGATAATGATTTCTTTCTTGTGTGAAATATTTCACAAATATTTTTTTTGACTGTATGGGAGGGAATATTATATCTAACCTCCATTAAAGTCATTTTGTGTTTACTGAATTCTTTGGAAAGCCAGTAAATAAGTATGGTTCAGGAGTCTCATGAGTAGAAAAAAGCCAGTAGTCTTGATTCTAAATGGTTGATAAAGTCCGGCCTGATACATAAAATATCTAACCATAGGGCTACTAATAATCTTCAGTTAACAAGATTGTTATCAGTAATTTATGGTTAGAAAATAAAAAACTCCTCACTGGTTATAGAGAGGAGTTGTGGGTGGTACACTTAACTGACCAATTATCTAACTTTAGAATCATTCCAGATTATCTCAAAGTGGTTGATTTTATTGAGGAAATGGAAGGATTGGTCTAAAATGTAAAAGTCATTTCCTAAGCCCACCGCTTACCCCAGCCTATTTATTTATCGGTTTTGTCACTGTTAAAAAACTTATCGTATATTTGCGATAAACAATTTATAATGGCATACACAAGCACCGATTATAAAGAAGATGAAATTCAAATGGCTCGTTTTGCGAAGGCATTGAGCCATCCGGCCAGAATAGCGATTGTCAAACTCCTTGCATCTATGGACACCTGTTTCTGTGGTGAAATAGTAGAAGAACTACCCATAGCTCAAGCCACTGTGTCACAACATTTGAAAGAACTTAAAGATTCCGGACTGATTCAGGGATGTATTGAACCGCCAAAGATTCGGTATTGTATTGAGCCGGAAAACTGGAAAAAGGCCCAGAAGTTATTTTCGGATTTCTGGCAACAATCCTATTTATCTCACCCCCAAAATCAAACCGTATGATTATCAAAGTCCTTGGAACTGGTTGTGCCAATTGTAAGACACTCGAAAGACATACAAGACAAGCAGTTGCCGAACTTGGAAATGGTGCTGAAGTTTTAAAGATTGATGACATTACAGAGATTATTGAGTATAAGGTTATGAGAACCCCTGCACTTGTGATAGATGAAAAAGTGGTGATGAATGGCAGAGTCCCTTCTGTTTCTGAGTTAAAAGACATTATTCACCAAGTAGGAAAGAACAGGTAAATGTTTACTCGAAAGACAACCTATATTCTGACTTTCATTATTCTGCTCTCGTCCTGTGGTGGGAATCATTCTGAACTTGATAAATCATCAGGTTCAAATGGGGTCAAGACAAATCAACATATAACCTTATATTATCTCCATCAAAAGCGGCAGTGTAAAACTTGTAAGACCATTGCACTGGTCACGGAAAAAGTCATAAAGGATTCCTTTACAGAAGAAGTCCGGAAAGGGCTGGTCAAATACGAAAACCATTTGTTAAGCGATGTACCCGCTCTGGCCGAGAAGTACAAATGTGTTTTTGCAGGGGTGTATGTTGTTACTTCTTCGGATAAAACAGAAACCTTTACTGACCTGACGAAACCATCCTTTTATTTGGCTACATCTAAACCTGATTCCTTACAGAAGTTATTAGTACTGACGATACGATTAAAGTTAGATTCAATCAAAAAAACCAATGCATAATGAAAACGAGACTTCTACCATTGATTATCATGAGCCTGATTTTTGGGTCAACCATGTTTGGCCAAACCCCAAGTCAAAAATTGGATGTAATCTATTTTCACGCCACAAGAAGATGTCCAACCTGTATGGCCATTGAAGAGAACACAAGAAAAACATTGGACACCTATTTCTCAAATCAACTGAAAAACGGGTCGATTAAACTGACTATCATCAATGTTGATGAAGATAAAAACAAAGCCATTGCAGAGAAATATGAGGCAACAGGGTCGGCACTTTTCCTAACAAAGACAACCAATGCAAAGGAAAAAAAGAATGACATGACCGATTTTGCCTTCTCCAATGCACGGAATAACCCGGAAAAGTTTATGACCGGTCTCAAAGATAAAATCAATGAACTTTTGAAGTAGTGGTCATGGAATATCTCCAGAACTTATTAAATTCCACTCAACTCCCAATATTATCGGCCTTCATACTTGGTATTATGACGGCCATCAGTCCCTGTCCTCTTGCTACGAATATTACAGCTACGGCTTACATTAGTAAAGAAATAGAGAACAGGAGAATGGTTTTCATCAGTGGTTTAATTTACACCGTTGGCAGGGCATTCAGTTATACATTACTGGGCGCTATTCTGATATTTGGAGCGAGTAAGTTCCATATAGCAAGGTTTCTTCAATCAAACGGGGAAAAGTACATTGGTGTTCTTTTACTTGTCATTGGGATTCTGATGTTGGATTTTATCAATTTGGGAAGGTTTTCATTGAATAACCTGACCGATAGCCTTACCCGGAAGTTGAAGCTAAACAGTTTGTGGGGGTCATTTCTACTGGGATGCCTGTTTGCTCTTGCTTTCTGCCCATACAGTGGGGTTCTCTACTTTGGAATGTTGATTCCAATGACACTAACCAGTAAATTCGGAATCCTATTACCATTGGTATTCGCCATTGCTACAGGATTACCAGTCATCATCATCGCTTATATCATCGCTTTCAGTATCTCTTCTGTCGGAAAATTCTATAACCGGATTAAAATTTTTGAATTGTGGTTCAGGAGAATAGTCGCTGTGGTATTTATTTTTGGTGGACTTTACTTTATACTTATATACTTTGTTAAACTGCCGATTTAAAGTTTAAAGAATGTCAGAATTCTTCAAAAGTTGTTGTTTAAAAATTGATGGCATACCGTATCCAATTCCCAGAGAAGTACCGGAATTGCTACAGAGAGGGGCTGTTGTTATTGACATCCGTGAAGAAATTGAAACAGAAATAAGGGCATTCGGAATCGAAAAAGTAGTTTATATACCCCACTCAGAATTTGAAGAAAAGTGGTCGACTCTACCCATAGACAAACCATTGATATTGGCGGATGCTGTGGGGTTGTGGAGTAAGAAATATACCATCTTTCTGAAATCGAAAGGATATAATGATGTCTCCAGTCTTGCAGGTGGTATTGCTGACTGGAAAAGGATGGATTACCAATCAAATCAGGGAAATATCAACCATTGAATGGCCCCTGTCCTTGCATGATAACACCAAGAGAGAAAAAGTAACATTATTTTTTAACCTTTAAATCAATTGAGAAATGAATATTCACAAGAAAGACATCAAAGAAATTGTCAAAGAAAAATACAGCCAGATTGCCAATCAATCAAAGAAAGAAAATGAAACATCCTGTTGTGGGACTGGTGGATGCTGTGATGTTGACTATACCATCTTTAGTGAAAACTATGAAAAGTTGGATGGGTACAACCCTGATGCAGACCTTGGACTTGGGTGTGGAATACCTACCCAGTTTGCTCAGATAAACAAGGGAGATACAGTTCTGGACTTAGGTTCAGGAGCAGGAAACGATTGTTTCGTGGCTCGTGCTATTGTTGGGGAGACGGGGAAAGTTCTTGGACTGGATTTCAGTGATACTATGCTTGAAAAGGCTAGGGAGAATGTCAGGAAACTGGGTTTTACCAATGTCGAATTTGTAAAAGGTGATATTGAGGAAATGCCTGTTTCTTCCGATTCAGTCGATGTCGTTGTAAGTAACTGTGTCCTGAATCTTGTTCCCGATAAGATAAAAGCCTTCTCGGAAATCTATCGAGTATTGAAAAAGGATGGTCACTTCAGTATCTCTGATGTCGTGATAAAAGGGACTTTACCAAAAGGATTGAAAGATGATGCGGTTATGTATGCCGGTTGTGTGTCCGGTGCCATTCAGAAGGAAGAGTATCTGGAAATCATCAATCAAACAGGATTCAACACTGTGACCGTAAACAAGGAAAAAGAAATAGAACTACCTGAAGAACTGCTGAGGAACTACATGAATGAAGATGAATTTGGTGAGTTTAAAAAGAAGAACATCGGGATTTTCAGTATCACTGTAACAGCAACAAAATAAGGACAAATGAGCCCATCAAATAAACGACTCTCATTCTTAGACAGATTCCTGACTTTGTGGATATTCCTCGCCATGTTCATCGCCGTATTTACAGGATACCTGATTCCGTCAATTGTCGGTTTTTGGAATCAGTTTCAAGTCGGAACTACAAATATTCCGATTGCCATCGGATTGATACTGATGATGTATCCCCCACTGGCTAAAGTCAGATACGAAGAACTTGGGGATGTATTCAGAAATGTTAAGATTCTTACGGTTTCCTTAATCCAGAACTGGATTATCGGCCCTATATTCATGTTCCTGCTTGCTATCATTTTTCTTCGGGGATATCCTGAGTACATGGCGGGGTTAATCCTGATTGGACTGGCAAGGTGTATCGCCATGGTAATCGTATGGAATGACCTTGCCAAAGGAGACCGGGAATACTGTGCCGGTTTGGTGGCATTTAACTCAATCTTTCAGGTTCTGTTCTTTTCCATCTACGCTTATATCTTTCTGACCGTTTTTCCGTCATTGCTGGGGCTGAAAACCTTTGCCGTTGATATAACCATTGGTCAGATAGGTAAAAGTGTTTTCATTTACCTTGGAATTCCTTTTATCGCTGGTATTATCACACGATTCAGCCTTATCAGGGTAAAAAACAAGGACTGGTACGAAAGAAAATTCATTCCTAAAATCAGCCCAATCACCCTGATTGCCCTTTTGTTTACCATCATCGTCATGTTCTCAATGAAGGGTGAATACATCGTAAAAATTCCTTTGGATGTTGTCCGTATCGCAATCCCATTGGTTATTTACTTTGTGGTAATGTTCATCGTTTCCTTCTTTATCGGGAAACGGGTCGGGGCTGGTTATCAAAAAACAGCTACCCTTTCATTCACGGCTGCAAGTAATAATTTCGAATTGGCGATAGCGGTTGCAGTAGCTGTATTTGGTATCAATTCAGGCGTCGCATTCGCTGCCGTTATAGGGCCACTTGTGGAAGTTCCGGTACTGATAAGTATGGTAAATCTGTCCTTCTACTTCAAACGAAAATACTTTTCTAAAGAAATAATCTAAGTGATGGAGACCAAAACAGGTTGTCTGATTTGTGGTGAAGGATTAGTTTATAGTTCGGATGACCAAACATTGGAATGTTTTTATTGCAAGGGAACATTTCAATCCAATGTCACCTGTATTAATGACCATTTTGTTTGTGATAAGTGTCATTCTCAATCGGGGATTGAACTGATTGAAACCTATTGTCTCAATTCAAAATCCATCAACCCTATTGAGATGGCGACCGAAATAATGCATAGTGAGAAAATCAAAATGCATGGCCCCGAACATCACTTCCTTGTCCCGGCAGTCCTGATTTCATCCTACTGTAATGCTGTAAATGATGAATCGAAACCTTTAAAACTCGAAACAGCACGAAAACGGGCAGAAAAGATACTTGGTGGTTTCTGTGGTACTCATGGGAATTGTGGAGCCGGTGTCGGTACAGGGATTTTTATCAGTGTAATCACCCATTCCACCCCCCTTGCTAAAGAGGAATGGAGTTTAAGTAACCTGATGACCGGTAAAAGCCTTATATCTATTGCCAGTCATGGAGGCCCCCGATGCTGTAAAAGGGATGTGTACCTTTCAATTTTGGAATCCATTCAATTTCTGAAGGAAAAGTTTGATGTATCACTGGATTCATCAGAAGTTAAATGTCAATTCACGGATAACAACAAGGAATGTCTAAAAACCTCTTGTTTATTCTATCTGATGTCATGACAGGTAGTTGATTTAATAATTAGTTAACACGAGTTCCGTAACCAGTTTAAATTCTTATCGTACTTTTACGATGGACATTTCAACAAAATAACAGTCAATGGAAAAGATAAAAGTTCTATTCGTTTGTATTCACAATTCAGCCCGAAGCCAAATGGCTGAAGCCTTGTTAAATCACTTGGCAGGGGACAAATTTGAAGCAACCAGTGCCGGCTTGGAAAAAGGAACTCTGAACCCTCTTGCAGTCAGGGTCATGTCTGAAGTTGGTATAGACATCTCAAAAAATCAGACCAAGGATGTTTTCGATTTTTATAAGAATGGCCGACTATTCAATTATGTAATCACTGTCTGTGACGCTGCTAATTCTGAACGATGTCCAATTTTTCCAAGTGCTTCCAAAACTCTCCATTGGTCTTTTGAAGACCCATCTTCCCTATCTGGAACAGAAGAAGAAAAACTGGAAAAGACAAGAAAAGTAAGGGATGAAATTGAAGTTGAAGTCAAGAAATTTATTGTTAACTATCAATAAAGAATATTTCCCAAGGTTCAGTAAATACAACCTTACTAAGTCTTTTTATAACTCTTTCCCTTTTAAATAGGCCAATTCAAGATACTTTTTCCTTGTTTCAGCAGTGACTGCTATGATGGAATGAAAGTAAAGGTGGTCAACACTTTCAATGCCGGGATATTTGAGACTCCAATCATCAATTGTTTTTTCCATTGAAGCTTTAAACCCTTTTTCCCTGTATACCTTTTCATTAAAAAATGTCGGTTGCATAATGACTGCCTTTTTAATTTTCAGTAATGGTATTCGGCCATCAGGGTCTCCCTTCCATCCTGCTTCATTCAATTTGTAAGCAAACCCATAAGTCAGTACTCTTTCCATCCACCCCTTGACTAATGCGGGAAAGTGCATCCAGAATACTTGTGTAATAAAAACTAATACATCCGCTTCTGCTACTTTCTTTTGTTGTGATAAGACATCTTTTGGGTGTTGTGATTTTATCAGTTTAATGATATCTTCATCGGACTTGTTTTTTATCAACCTTCTTGCTATAAATCGTTTCAATGGATTTCCAGCCAGTTCGATTATTAATTTTCTCAGGTTCATTTGCTGCAAAAGGTCTTTTGGCAATTCTTCATCCACAAAAAAAGAAAAGTCCATATCCTGAAAAACGGGATTGAACTTTGTCTTGTACAAATCAATAATCTCATATCTATGTCCAGCTTCCCTAACGCCTTTGACAAAGTTGTCAAGAATAGCTTTTGTAAACGACATTGGATTTGGATGGGCGTAAATGATTAATACATTCATGGGTGTTTCATTAAAATGTTAAATATCTATTAACTTTCTGTGCGTATTGCCTATATTCATCGCCATATTGAGAGGTTAGGTACTCTTCCTCTTTAATCATTATAAAATGATGGATAAACCAAGCTCCAATGAAAGAAATAATATTTATAAAGTGAGGAGTCAAAAGACAGGATGAAAACAAGATTAATAGAAACCCTAAATAGAATGGATGACGGCTAATGGAAAAAATACCCTTCGTCTGTAATTTGTGACTCTCGGAAGAAGATAAGCCGAAAATCAAATCAGTATTAAGTTGAATAGTCGAAATAAACAAGATAACAGTTCCAATAATCAGCAATGAAACTGCAAACCAATCGATATATACAACCTTTATGAACATTCTATCACCACTGATGTTTAAACCTCTTAACAACAGAAATATGAGGTTGACCAGAACCAGTATTTTTGCCAGAATAAAATAAAAGGAAGGAACAGGTGGGCGTCCAATAATACTTTGTTTTGTAACTATTGCCCTACCAACGATGGCAAGAACCAATGAAATCAAAAGAAAAAAGATAATCAGTACAATTGTTTCGACCATAGCTAAAAAATTTATTATAGTCTGTCTTTTAGTTTTTTATCTAAAAGACTTGTTGCTGTTACAAAAGAATACCCTTTTAATACTTGCTTTTTATCTAATCTATCGCTCTCCAGTGCATTCTTACTACAAATATAACCTTTCTGGATATATCATAGAAAAGAGATAAATAATTTTAAAACGGACTTTCATAGAAACCAATATCAAATGTTCGTCTTTTTGATACCCGGAATACAGGGAACTGTAAAGGTTTTAGTTGATTAAAACCATATAAGTACATTTTGGGAGAATTGTTCTGTATAATAGCCTTATCCACAGGCAGGTTGACAACCCTCACTCAGCACCCTGATTTTCTGTAACATGCAGTATATGAACCACCTAATTTGGCGTCGCTGCACACTACTCTGACCAATTATCTAACTTTAGAATCATTCCAGATTACCTGAAAGTGGTTGATTTTATTGATGAAATGAATCTTTCCAGTAAAGCGATAAATAACGCAAAAGGCTGGTTTTCACCAGCCTTTCGCTCAGAAATTTTTACCTAAATTTTTACCTCGACTTCTGTTGACCTTTGTAATTAGTTGATATTGTGTCAATTAATTCGAGATTAAAGTACACTACTCTGTCGAAATATCTAACCGTCAATTCATCCTCGATTTTGCGAAAGTGGTTGATTTTATTGAGGAAATGGAAAATCTGATCAGATAGATGACCGAATAGAATCATTGATATTTTATATAAAAAGGCAGCAGTCATTGAAATTGATGACTGCTGCCTTTTCAATTATCGACCAGATCAATGAATACGAATTGTTCTCTGATTTTGTGAATATATCAGTCCCTTAGCCTTTGTTGTGCTTCTTTTTCTAAATCGAGGTATTGATCCTTCCCAACTGTGACTGCAACTCCGAAAATCGTTCCACCGGTAAAAGTACCTGGTGTTTTATACATATGACTTACAGCGTCACCGCTATCCCATCCTACGCAGAGTCCATCTCCGGAGAGGGTAAATTTCCCAGCCTGTGTTCGCATAGGGCCTTCCGCAACCACCTTGTCGTTCACATAAAGTTTCATTGTACCTATTGATTCATGGTGCTCGCCTGCTTTTTCCCTTATGAATTCCATACCAACAGTATACTTGCCGGGCTTGAGTTCACCTGAAACAAATTGCTGTTCAGGCATGATGCCAAGAAAGTTATAGACATAGTACAACTTTTTGTCCTTGATGAACAAAGTATGACCACCAAAACGGGAACCATGGGCGAAAATAACTCCTGAGCAGTTCGCATCTGTAATCTCAATATTGGCGATGATTTTATACGAACGGCCCCTCACATTGACAGCAACACCTTCGGGGACTGCTGCAGTATGAGGATAATAAAGATAAGTAAGGCGGGGAGGTTCTGAGGAAGGACGGGGATAGTTTAGCTGAACCAATGGACTGTGGTCATCAAGTGGTAATACAAGGTTATCATTCGCCTCTTCATACCAGGCTTTGATCAAATGATCCAATTTTTCAGGATTTTCCTTTGCGACATCCTTTGACTCAGAACGGTCAATATCCACATGGTAGAGTTGCCATTGATCTTTGTCGAAGTTACCCTGGTCGGTAAGAGGTGCGTGCAGGGCAATTGCCTTCCATCCATCTTCCCATATGCCTCGGGTGCCAAGCATAGAATAATACTGACGATGCTTCTGGGTCGGAGCGTCCGGTGTGGCATCGAATGTATATCGCATCGAAACTCCTGATAGTGGCCATTGTGGAACGCCTTTGTAAACCTTGGGCATCTCTAGTCCGCATATTTCGAGAATGGTTGGAACAATATCGGTTGAATGGTGGTACTGGTTACGCACCTCTCCATGAGCTTTGATGCCTTTCGGCCATGAAATGATCAATGGATCAGCCGTGCCACCGGCATAGGAATAGCGTTTGAACATTTGAAAGGGTGTCGAGAATCCGGCAGCCCATCCTGTGGGATAATGTTCATATGTGTCAGGGCCACCTAATTTATCAAGGTATTTCATGTTTTCTGCCAATGCATCCGGGTAACCATTGAAAAACTTATTTTCGTTTACAGAACCATTTGGGGTTCCTTCTCCGGAAGCCCCGTTATCGGCACAATAAATAACAACAGTGTTATCAAGTTGACCCGTTTTATCAAGATAGTCTATTAAACGGCCTATTTGGACATCCGTGTATTCTGAATATCCAGCGAATACTTCGCATAGGCCGGAGAACAGTTTCTTCTCATCCGTTGTGAGTTGTTCCCAGGGGCGTACAAAATCGCCAGGGTTTGCAATATTGGGAGGCAAGGGATTAAACGAGGTAAGGTCCGTACCTTTTGGCAGGATTCCTCTTTCGATCATTCTTGGAAGAACCCATTTACGGTAAGCATCGTACCCGTCATCGAATTTTCCTTTGTATTTAGCAATATAATCTTGCGGTGCCTGGTGAGGAGCATGATTGGCTCCCGGGCAGAACCACATGTAAAAGGGTTTTGACGGGTTGCTTGCCTTCAGATCGCTGATCATTGTTATAGCCTGGTCTGCAAGGTCCTTTGACAAATGATACCCATTTTCAGGACTGTAGGGAGGTTCAATGAACCGATTGTCTTCAACCAGGTCGGGATACCATTGATTGGTTTCACCTCCAAGAAATCCATAGAAACGGTCAAATCCCATCTGCAAAGGCCATTGTTTCCGTTCACCGCCCGGAGCAACATCCTGTTCCGGAACATTATGATCCTTACCCAGCCAAAATGTAGCCCAGCCATTGTCTCTTAAAATGTCGGCCATTGTGGCACAATTTTCAGGAATATACCCACTTGCACCAGGGAATCCATTAGCTCCTTCGGTAATAGCAGCCATTCCGTTCAACTGGTGATTGCGTCCGGTTAATAATGTGGAGCGTGTAGGAGAACAAAGTGCACAGGTATGCCATTGAGTATAGGTAAGTCCATTGGCCGCCAGTTTATCCAGTGTTGGCATATGTATTCTGCCACCATATGGCGACCAGGAGGCAAGACCGGTGTCATCAAAAAGAATTAATAGGATATTTGGTGATCCTGCAGGTGGGCTCTTTGGTGTAAAAGGTCCCCAGTCAGGGGTTGATTCCCGGACATCGAGTTTAATTACACCTTTGAAATCCTTAGGTGGCGCTGGTTTTTCGTATTGCTGTGCAAATCCACTAAATGTGAAAATCGTCAATGCAATGAAAATCAATGATGTAAATTTTGTTTTCATAGATTAGGGTATTGATAATAATTAACAAGAAAATGGGACTACTTATTTACAAAGGTAATCCAATATACCTTGTTCTGTATATGATTTAAAATTACCGATGATTTTCAGATAAAAGAATGTCACAACGGGTTTAACTGAACAACATATCTAACCAGTAACAATGTTCGTATTTTTAATCTGGTTTATCTGGACAGTCAGTAATTATAGGGGTTTGGAATATTCAGGATAAATTTATATGAACAGGGACACTATGAAGCAAATGCGCTTTTCGTTCAATAATCCGAAATTTATCTAACCCTAAGGATTGATGTGTATTTTAACTAATAGATTAATTATCTGTGATATATGTGGATGAAAATAAAAACTCCCCACCGGTATTGGTGAGGAGTAATGGGTAGTACACTACTCTGACCAATTATCTAACTTTAGAATCATTCCAGATTATCTCAAAGTGGTTGATTTTATTGAGGAAATGTAACTCGCTTAAAAAATATCCGGGCTTCACTTTTGTATACAGTGATACGCCTTCCTCTTGACAAATTTCGGGGTGGGAACCGGCATCCTGCTTCCTTTGTGACATGAATTTTACATTATACTGTTTCATGTAAAAAAATTTTATCTTTACCCTGTCTTTGTTTACCTGTAATCAGTAATTAAAAATGAATTGAAAAAGGAGGTTTTATGAACATGCAAAAAATCAATCGGTTCTGGCAAAGTGCAAATTTGTTTTTGGCTCCGGTTTTATTGGTCGTACTGATCTATTACAAGAACTCTATGCCTTTTTATCAATTTCTTTTATGGCTTCATTTGCCATTTTTAATGCTTCATGAATGTGAGGAATATGTTTTATCACCCTTAAGTTTTAAGGAATTTTTCAATTTAAAATCTCCTTTTGGTTCAAAAACCGATCCCAATTTCCCACTTGATGAAGGTTATGTATTTCAGGTAAACATAGTTATTGCATGGCCGGTGATAATCATCGGCGCTCTTCTTGCCAATATTGCCCCCTGGGTTGGATTTTCAATGATGATATTTGAATTAACCGTTAATAATTTTATGCATACAATAATCTTTCAGTCCGCTAAACCAACCTATAATCCCGGTTTGATTACAAATTCCATTTTATTACTGCCCCTTGGGACAATAACATTCATTACAGCTCTCCCTTTCTTTCAATGGCAGGATTGGGTTTTTTCGATTATTCTGGGTGGAATTATCTGTGGATTATTAGGCTATAAGACGAGAAGCCGCTTAGCGAAATTAAAACGCTAATTAGTATAGATGAAACTTAAATCGCACTAACTCGCAGCTGAAGTAAATTTGGATGGGTTATATAGGTTTATACACAAAACACAAAAGGCCGGTTTTCACCAGCCTTCTGCCAAAAATTCTTACATTTTTTCTTACATAAACCTTGTTGAGTCTCTGTAAATTACTGATTATCAATTAACTAATCAGTGTTGTCTGTACCCGGAGCCGGAATCGAACCGGCACGAGTGTTACCTCATTGGTTTTTGAGACCAACGCGTCTACCTATTCCGCCATCCGGGCTTGATTGGTGTCGAAAAGGGCTGCAAAGATAGGAAAACTTTCAATGTTGATAA
>JAPLDN010000055.1 GCA_026391755.1 Bacteroidota bacterium | reverse complement strand
CTTTGCCCTAGCATCATACGGGCAGGGTCACCGGGAAGAATATTGAACAGAAAAAAAACAACAACAACTACCCCTAAGATAACCAGGATCCCATATCCAAGCCGTTGGAAAATGAATTTTATCATTTAAAATATTTCTCACTGACCCGGTTCCATTCAGGAAAATCCCTGAAAGCCCATTTATCGATCACAACACCGTCTTTAAGGAGGATCAAACCAGGATTTGACCTGACCATAGTTTTAAGCACTACGTCATCGGCGTTATAGTATTCAAATGAAGTACCGTGAGCCAGGCGGAATTTACGAACTGCGGCAGGCATGGATGAGGTTATGCAAATAAAGGTTTTACCGTCGGCCCAGGCTTTTTTATAAAAGTGGAGGATACGTAGGATTGCCTCGGTGTTGGTTTCCTGCAGGTTATATATGACCAGGAGGAACTGGTAATCGGGATTCTTCATTACCGAGGCTGTAACATCATTCCCCTGCATGTCTTCAACCAGCAGGCTGGCAGCCCTTTCTGCATTAGGGTCTTCCACTCTCTGGCTTTCGAATACCCATTGAGACATCCATACTGTATCATTCCATGGATAATTGGAAGCAAGGTATTCTTTCTTCTCACCGGTCTTTTTATTTTTATATGTTACGAAGAATTTAACAGGAAGGCTTTCGGTTTTAGTTATTTTATTCCCCTTCCTCCAGGCCATGAAATCTATGAGAGGAAGATGCCTTGCACTGTATATCGACATCCATGTGAACGCAATTGCAATAACTGACAGCAGCACGAAATCAACAGTTGAGTGTAAGGCCGATCGGTATTTATTCCGCCATATAAAGATGGGAACCACGAAAAGTATCAGCACCAGGTTCTTTAAAAAAGTCTGCATGTTCGTAAGTTTGATCGCATCCCCAAAACAACCGCAATCAGGCACGAGGTTCCATATTGCATCAATGAATGTAAGGACTGTAAAATAGGTCATGACGAGAAGAAGAAGCCATGCAGTTTTTTTTATCCAGAGGTTCAGCAACAGGCTCATCCCTATTGTGAATTCAATCATGCACATAAAAATCGCAATAGACAGGGCAAAATGCCCCGCCCATGGGATGCCGAAAGCGATAAAGTAATCTTCTATGCGGAATGCTGTCCCAAGGGGATCAACCCCTTTTACAAAACCACTGAAGATGAATATTAGTCCGATAAGTATACGGAAACAGTTTCTAAGAACTTTCATACTCTAATCTGATCAGGGCGAATATCGCATAATTAATAATATCATAATAGTTTGCATCGAGGCCTTCCGATATGAACGTCCTGCCTTGATTATCTTCAATCTGTTTGATGCGAAGGAGCTTCATCAGTATGATGTCGTTAAGGGAGCTGACCCTCATGTTTCGCCAGGCTTCACCGTAATCATGGTTTTTGTTTAACATCAGGTCGCGGGCGGCATAAATATATGCATTATAAAGACGCTCGGCATCTCCGGCAGCCAGTTCCAGCCTGTCGTCTGTCACTAATTCGAGCTGGATCAGGGCCATTACCGAATAGTTGACAATTCCTATATATTCGGGTTTTACTCCCTCCTCAACCTTTTGAACTCCTTTATCGTCAATACTGCGGATTCTCTGGGCTTTAATATAGATCTGGTCAGTGATGGATTTGGTTCTCAGGATGCGCCAGGCAGTGCCATAATCCTTGGTTTTTGTAAGAAAAATATCGCGGCAAAGACTGATAATATGTTCAAATTCCCTTTCTGTATTCTTATTTAAGCTCATATGTATGCTGATGAGGTTTTCCAAGACCCCGGGGTTTACCCCAAAATGCAAGGAGTGGACCGGTAGCCTTCTGTAGTTTTAGACGGACTAAATTACAAAAAAAACGCTCACGGGGGTAAATAAGGCCAGGCTGGAATTATGAAAAGAAGCTAACAATGATAGTGACGAGCCTGATCGGGTTATTAACGTGATGGTAAAGGCGAATTTCCATAACTTTGCAAAAAAGAATTCCTTGAGCGTTTTCAATTGTAACGGTAAACTTCTTGACCTGTCTGTACCAGCCGTAATGGGCATCCTGAATATTACACCCGATTCTTTTTTTGACGGAGGGAAGTACCTGTCGACCAGCTCCCAGCTGAAACAGGTTGAACGCATGCTTGAAGAGGGAGCCGGGATAATCGACATTGGTGCCGTTTCAACCCGGCCTGGTGCTGTTGAACCTGGCCAGAGCGGAGAACTGCAGAGACTGCTGCCTTCCTTGAAAGCCATAAGGTATAATTTTCCTTCTGCCATACTTTCGATTGACACCTACAGACCTTTGATTGCCAGGGCTGTGGTGGAAGAGGGCGCCGATATGATCAATGATATCTATGGAGGAAGATTTGAAACAGGGATGATGGAAACCATAGCATCTTTACAAGTTCCTTATATTATAATGCATATGAAAGGGACCCCCCTGAATATGCAGGAGAGCCCTTCCTATTCAGATGTGGTGGCCGAAGTTTGTTACTTCTTCGAAAAACAAATCACTGAAGCCAGGCAGAAAGGGGTTAAAATGATCATCCTTGATCCCGGGTTCGGTTTTGGCAAGTCGGTTGAACATAACTACCAGCTGCTCTCTGGCCTCGAAAGACTCATCTCCCTTGAAATGCCTGTATTGGTTGGGTTGTCCCGCAAATCTATGATCTATAAAGTGCTTGGTACAAGTCCCGGGAATGCCCTAAACGGTTCCACTGTCCTGCAGGCTATTGCTCTTATAAAAGGAGCCTGCATCCTCAGATCGCATGATGTCAAAGAAGCAGTTGAAGCAGTTAAACTGCTCGAGACTATGAAAAAATATTCCAACGAACAGTAAAAACCCGGCATCATGTTCCAGCTCTTAGCCATAAGCGGATTGTTTAATCTCAGGATCGTCGACTTCGTCGATATTCTCCTTTTCTCCATTTTGCTATACGAGGTCTACAATCTCGTGAAAGGGACTGCTGCAATAAGGATCTTCATCGGAATTATTGCTGTTTATCTTATCTGGAAAGTTGTCAAGGCTTTTCAGATGCAGCTTTTAAGTGAGATCCTCGGACAGTTCATCAGTGTAGGCGTAATTGCGCTGGTTGTGGTCTTCCAGCCCGAGATCAGGCAATTCCTGCTCATGCTCGGGAATACACGTATAATCCGTAACCGCAGCCGCAGGTTCCTGTTTTGGAAAATCAAGTTAAACGACCCATTTGTGGCCAGTATCGATGCGATTGTCATGGCATGCCAGAAAATGGCTGAGAATAAAACCGGTTCCCTGATAGTCATTGCCAGGGAAAGTCAGCTCAGCACTTTTGTAGAAACTGGGCAGATAGTGGATTCCAGAATATCGGAGATCATGCTTGAATCAATTTTCTTCAAAAACGGGCCGCTTCACGACGGGGCTGTTGTGATCGCAGGAGACAGTATAAAAGCAGCCCGATGCATACTCCCGGTCTCAAAACAAAGTTCCATCCCTTCATGGTATGGATTGAGGCACAGGGCAGCCATTGGACTTACCGAAAAGTCTGATGCCATTGCTATTGTAACTTCAGAGGAGAGGGGAACAATTTCCTATAGTGTGGATGGCAAAATGGTCGAAAGAGTTACTGCCGCAGAATTATCTGAGTTCCTTGTGAACACATTTATCAAATAACACTTATTTTCTTTTTCTTCCTGATTTTCTAAGGGAATCAGCCACTCTGACACTGTCGGCCTGCTTCCTTTGCTCAAACTCTTTGACCATCTGGTCGGGAGTCTTACCCAGGTTGTTCAAGGCATTCTGGGCATCATCAGCAAAATCATTCCGGGGATATTTTTCGATAAAAAGTATATACAATTCCTGGGCTTTATCGAGGTTCTTCATCAGGTTTTCATAGATGTACGCAGTAAAAAAAAGACAGATAGCCGACCTGGCGTCATTGGGATAGGAGGAGCGGTAAAGGTCGAACATTTC
>JAPLDN010000253.1 GCA_026391755.1 Bacteroidota bacterium | reverse complement strand
CATGGTTTTCATCACGAACCAGGTGTACCGAGCCTATAGTATAATCAAAATGATGTTTCTGCCTCTGCTCTTTAAAGGATGTGGTCATGCCGGGGATGAAATCGATCTCAATACCCAGCAGGATTTCAATTGTTTTTTCTGCGGATGAGGGAGAGGAGAGTTTCTTCTGCAGATCCCTGATCGCACGGCAGTATAGCGGGAGGTTCTTTTCCTTTAAGGCAAAAGAATTTTCGAAAGGAACCGGGGAATGGTCGCTGAACCCCAATACCGTAAAACCCTGGCGCAAGGCTTCCTCAATATACCTTTCCGGTTCCGAGGAACCGTCTGACCATCGTGTGTGGGTGTGGAGGTTGAAGAGCATTTACAAAGATGAATTACGAATTATGATTTACGATTGCCGGCACCTTCACTAGTCACCAGTCACATTAATTTTATACACCTTATCGGCCCGGCGAAGCATGATATCCACGGCGACAGAACAAAATTCTCCCTTCACCGTTTTTTTTACTTCGTTCAGCTCCACCCGGATCCCGGGGACTGTAAATTCAACAACCCCGGTTGTGGGACCCTGGATATATATCCTGTCACCTTTTGAAAGCTTACCTGATTCCATTTTTATCTCGGCAACTTTCAGTTTTTTATAATAGTTGGTAACCTTTCCAACATACTCTTTGGTGGTTGTAGCAACAGAACCATGCTGCCCGGCCCATTCTCCCATTTTCCTGCCAAGGTAATACCCGTCCCAAAAACCGCGGTTGTAAACAGTTTTAAGCCTGTTGATCCAGCCTTCGACTTTCTCCTGGTTATACGTCCCTTCGAGAACGGCATCCACAGCTTCCCTGTAACACGAAACCACTGTTTTAACGTATTCCGGACTGCGGCCGCGGCCTTCGATCTTCAGTACCGAAACTCCGGCGCTAATAATCCTGTCAAGGAATCCAATAGTACAAAGATCTTTGGGCGACATAATATATTCATTGTCGACCACGAGTTCGATCTCCCCATCGGAGTCGGTGACTTTATAAGGCCTGCGGCAGGTCTGGTAGCAGGCGCCGCGGTTAGCAGAGGCATTATAATGATCAAGGCTCAGATAACATTTCCCTGAAACCGCCATGCATAATGCTCCGTGGGCAAAGACTTCCAGTTTAACCGGTTCAGCTGTTGGCCCTTTAATTTTCTGGCGGATGATGGAACGGTGGATTGCAGCCACCTGTTCAAGGCTCAGTTCACGGGCGGTCACCATAGTCCCTGAAAACTGAGACCAGTATTTTACTGCTTCCAGATTTGTGATGTTCGCCTGGGTCGACATATGGACTTCCATCCCCGCCGAACGGGCATACTGTATCACCGCCTGGTCGGAAGCTATGATCGCACTAATGCCGTTCTTCAAAGCCGAGTCAACCATCTTTTTCATCTCCTTCATTTCATTGTAGAAGATGACCGTATTAAGCGTTAAATATGTGCGTACCCCTTGTTTACGGCAGATACGTGAAATCTTAACCAGGTCACGCAGGCTGAAATTTATGGATGAACGGGCGCGCATATTCAGCACGCCAATGCCGAAGTAAACAGAATTCGCACCAGCCTGTATTGCGGCCTGCAAAGACTCCCATGTACCTACAGGAGCCGTGATCTCGATGTTGGGTTTGTGTTTCATCGATATCTGATGATCCGGTTATCCCGCATCCCGGATCTACTTGTTTATATCTTTCTCGAAGCTGGCCCTGTCTTCTTTTGAAAGATAAGGACAATCAAGCATGGCTTTGCGAAGTTCCTTCGCGAAATCTTCGCTGAACTTCTTATCCGACATTTTATCTTTATATTTTGCTTTGAATTCCTGGTAAAGCACAGTCATTTCCACCTCAGCCTGTTTTTCCTTGGCGCGCAACTGTATTACCTTCAGGGAATCTCCCGGATTCACCGCCTTCAGGTTGTTCATTGTTTCAATATTCCTGCACATTGCAACTGCAATGTTTTTAGCATCCTTTTTCAGTTCCGCATTGCCACCGCAGGAAGTCAGAACGATCACAGCGCTGATGAGAATTATGCTTAATAGTTGTTTCATAATGGTCGGATTTTCGATTTTGAGAAAGTGAATCCAGCTATCCAGTTATCGCAGCGTAGCTGCAGATCAGGCGCTTCGCACCGATAACTGGATAGCTGGATAATTGTTTATAAATTTAACTTGATATTTAGCTCTTTCAATTGTAACTCTTTGATTGCCGATGGGGAATCTATCATAACATCCCTTCCTGAATTGTTCTTGGGGAAGGCAATGAAATCACGGATTGAATCACCTCCTCCGAAAATAGTGGACCAGCGGTCGAAGCCAAAAGCAATACCACCATGGGGAGGAGCGCCGTATTCAAAGGCGTTCATTAAAAATCCGAACTGTGCCACGGCATCTTCTTCGGTGAACCCAAGCACCTGGAACATCCTGTGCTGTAAGTCTTTATTGTGTATCCTTATGGAACCTCCGCCTATTTCGGTTCCGTTGATGACCAGGTCGTAGGCGTTGGCCCTCACTTTCGCGGGATCTGAATCAAGCAATGGAATATCTTCAGGTTTTGGCGAAGTAAAGGGATGGTGTTTGGCATAGAACCTGTTAGTTTCCCCGTCCCATTCGAGCAAGGGGAAATCGGTTACCCAAAGGGGTTTGAAATCACCGGTTTTCATCAGGCCGAGCCTGCGCCCCATCTCAAGCCTGAGCTCGCAAAGGGCTTTTTGTGTTTTCTCTTCCGCCCCCGCCATGATCAGCAGCAGGTCGCCGGGCACAGCGCCAAACTCTTCGAGAATAGCCGCTAAGTCATCCGCAGAATAAAATTTATCAACAGAAGATTTCATTGAGCCATCCAAAGCATACCGTATATACATCAGTCCGCTTGCGCCAACCTGCGGCCGTTTAACATAATCGGTAAGCTCATCAAGCTGTTTGCGGGTGTATTCGGCACAGCCGTCCGCTTTGATACCGGCAATTAGTCCCGCCTCATCGGCAACCTTAAATCCTTTACCTTTCATGAGGTTGGTGAGCTCAACAAAGGTCATTCCGAACCTCAGATCGGGTTTATCGCAGCCATAGAGCCTCATGGCTTCATCATACGACATGCGGGGAAAATCATCCACTTCCATATTGAGGACCGAACGGAACAAATGTTTTGCAAGACCTTCAAAAGTATTGAGGATGTCTTCCTGTGTCACGAACGACATTTCGCAATCGATCTGGGTAAACTCAGGCTGGCGGTCGGCACGAAGGTCCTCGTCCCTGAAACAGCGCACGATCTGGAAATACCTGTCGAAACCGGCAACCATCAAGAGCTGTTTAAACGTTTGGGGAGATTGGGGTAATGCATAGAACTGGCCCGGGTTCATGCGTGAAGGAACCACGAAATCCCTGGCGCCTTCTGGCGTTGATTTGATCAGGTAGGGGGTCTCTATATCGATGAAATCTTTGGAATTAAGATAATTACGCGTCTCAATTGAAAGCTTATGCCTTAGTTCAAGGTTCTTTTTATTCGACTGCCGGCGCAGGTCGAGATAACGGTATTTCATGCGAAGTTCTTCGCCTCCGTCGGTATTGTCTTCGATAGTAAAAGGCGGTACTTTGGACGAGTTGAGAACAGTAAGTTCTTCAACGTTTATCTCAATGTCGCCGGTTGGCATTTTGGGGTTTTTATTGCTTCTTTCGGTAACTTTTCCTTTTGCTTTGATCACAAATTCACGGCCAAGTTTACGGGCTTCTTCACAAAGCACAGGGTTCTTTTCCATATTGAAGACCAGCTGGGTGATCCCGTAACGGTCACGCAGGTCGATAAAGGTGAGGCCACCCATTTCCCTTGACCTTTGTACCCATCCGCAGAGGGTCACGTCAAAGGAGGTATTTTCGATGCGGAGTTCGCCGCAGGTATGCGTTCGCAGCATAAATCAGGAATTGAGTTAAGGGATGCAAAGATAAGAAAAATCATGATGGCGTGATGATCGCTGCGCTCTTGATGGCGTGATAAAAGCTATTTCGTTACCATGACCCTTATCCCTTCGCTGTGAGCCGAAAACTCGGGTGCATACATGCACTGAATGGTCGTTATGCCGTTGGAATAATCTCCTGCTGCATTTACCACCAAAGGATATTCGAAAACATAAGTCCCCCTGGGGATGTAATCGAAAAAGAAATCAGTTGAAGCGTCGGTTGTGCTTTGGTAATAGCCAAGTCCGTCCTGATACCTGTAACCGGATAACTTTTCGGTGGTTTGTGATCCGTGATCCGGATTGCCCGGGAAAGGTTCAAATGCAGAAGCTCTCTGGTCACGCATATGCACAAACTCCAGTTCCCGGTCGGTCGAAAGAACGATCCTTACTTTCAGCTTATCCCCGGTTTTTAGGCTGCATTGGTCCTGGAGAGAAACAAGAACCGGCCCTGAAGGAGTGTTTTTTTCAAGGTATAGTTTCTTTTCAAGTTTTAAGGATGTCCTGGCAGCTGTGATCTTGTCCATATTTTCAAAATATTGCCAGTAAAGAGCACCCCAGGCAATACCATCGGTGGATTTACTCACCCTGACTTTTCCCATATCGGGAGTAATCTCGTTGCCGCTCCAGCTCATCTGGAAATAACCGGTCCCCGCTTCCTGGCTGATATCGGGGAGCTTCGACGGATCGATTTTATGGTTTCCGAGCGAGATCTTTATTTTTGGATCTGCCGACAGCAGGTCACTCCCTCTCATCAGTAAAGCATAGCAAGCTTCAACAGTGGCCCTGGAACTAGTCCAGGAATGGGTTTGTTTCTGTTTCAGCAGCCAGATCTTCATTTCATTAACACTGCTGATGTCTTTGGCCACTTCCTCATAGGCTTCGATAAGCAGGGCCTGGGTTTCGACGGGGGCCTGATGCCAGTAGTATCCCCTTTCCTGAACCCAGTACATTCCCATCTCGCTTGAATGAAGAGCCCTTTCGGAAAGGGATTTGATAATGAGAGCCGAAACATCTTTTTTCCCGAAACGGTTCAGGGCCATTGCAACCATGGCCTGGGATGAAAGATCTTCTTTGGTCCAGTATTGCCCGGCCTGAGAGAGGTAATAATCCAGGGCTTCCCGGGATTTTGACAAAAGAGGCTGGCTATCCAGGAAATACGAACGAACATAGAGGTACTGGATCTCCAGGGCCGAAAGATTGTTGTCTTTCATCTGGGATGGATTCCGTCTTTTCAGTTCTTCATAACTTTTCACGAATGCTTCATCAATGAAAGTCACCCCGTTTTTAAGCATCTGTGTCACCCCCTGGTTGTTTCCCGAAATGAATGCACCAAGATGGTCTAAGTGGGCCAGCCCTCCTATAATATCCTGGCTTATAAATCTGCTTTCGGGCATGCCTTCGAACCAGGTCCAGCCTCCACCGGGAGTCTGAAGTTTTTGCAGTCGCACCAGGTTTTTCTCTAGATTCATGTGAAGATTGTCGGGATCAAAGTACATCCCGAGCTTACGGCGATTTTCAGTTTCAGTCTTTGCCTCCATAACCCAGGGAGTCTGTTGCAGCAAGAGGGACTTCAGTTGGGAATTCTTCTCAAGGTTAGAAAGCAGGGCATCCGGTGAGAGATTTTTCCAGCTTTCGAACACTACTTTGATCTTTGGGTCGGAGTTCATGATGTGGGAAGCAATGCAGTTTGAATAGAAAGCCCCGAATGTGGAATAAGCATCTTCGAATTCCTTTTCATTAAGCGCAGGAAGGGCCTGAACGGCATACCATGCAGGGTTTGAAGCAAATTCAAGCGTGAGGCGGTAATTTTTAAGTGTTTTCCCTGAGGATGAGGCGATGAGTTTGTCAAAGCTGAAATCAAATGTTCCTTTATCCCGAACAGGTAAAGGCAGGGTTTCAGTAACCATCATCCGGTTCGGCAGTATCGGGATGATCTTCTCTTCGCCGTCGCTGAATACCCCTGATTCGGCTATAATGCGGTATTGCAGCAACGATACCGACGGGCTTTCGGGTATGCGGATATTCCAGGTGATTCCTGTACTTTCGCCCTGCCGGATGGAAACCTCCTGCCGGGATGGCCCGGAAACAAGACTGTCAAGGGATTTCATTGTGATGCCGTCGAATAGTTCAATATGCGCCCAGGCCTTCATGTCCTGGGTTGAAAGATTAACCACTTTGGCACTGAAGACCAGATTATCGCCCTGCCTTACAAAACGGGGAGTATTGGGCATTACCATTAAATCCTTGCGGGTAACAAGCTCTTTATCCACCAGGTTATACAGCAGGCCAGCCGTATGCGCAAAACCCTGAAACTTCCATTTTGTAAGTGATTCGGGTGCAGTAAAGCTCAGTGATAGTCCGCCGGCCGAATCGGTGACAAGAGCAGGATAAAAGAAAGCTGTTTCACGAAAATCCTTCCGCAGCTGGAACCCTGTTTTTTCAGCAGCTTGTTTTGACTTCTCTTCACCACCGGTACTGATCCCGGCCACATTAAGGTCTTCGGGAGGAGGGGGCGCTTCGGGATTCGCATTCATAGCCATGACCATCCCTGATTTTTCTTCCACGATCCCCTGGCGGTCTGTTCGTCCCAACTTTATCATCATGGGATATGGCCTTCCGCTAAATAAATTTAATCCGAACCAGTTCAGTTCAGGATACTCATGCGTGGTGTAATCGCCGCTTGTTTTAGTTGAGGATGCCGAGCCACTGCGGATGTTATAATTGTTGCCGGCATTCCAGGGATTTGCTCCATAAAATTTCCTGCCAAGATCAAAAGACCATGTATTAATCCTGAAGGCGTCAAGTGAGGCATCATACATTGACGCAAGGAATTCGGCAGAGACGGGCTTGTTCCCGGGACTGCTGATGTGGATCTTCCATTGTTCCTTTTCTCCCGGGAGAATCTTGCTTCGGAATGACTCCAACGCTATATTCAGTTTGTTGTCGGCATAGGGAACCGAGACCAGCTGGTAATTCTGGAAAATGCGGTTGAATTTTGAAAATACAAAATTGACTGAAAAATTTCCACGGTAGTTCTCGAGGACAGGTACGTCGAGCTGCAGCTGGGAGTTGGAAACAGTGACCCATTTCCGCGAAACCATACTATCGCCGATACAGGTCTCAACCATCACCTTAACATCTTTTTCCTTAGAGCCTATAAGAAAACCTGCATTTTCGCCTGGCTTTGCTTTTGTTTTAAGGGGGATGAACCAGTTTACAGGGCTGCCAGGGAGTGCTGTTGAACCAGGGTCATACACAGTCAGGAAGTGCTTCACGCTTACTTTTTCCCCGAAAGGGTCATTGGCCGACAGTAAAATTTTATAAACACCAGGTTTGATCCGCTGAGAGGTTCCGGAATTATCGGTATACCATTTGATGTTAATGACTGAATCTGCTGCCAGGTCGATGATTTTGTTTACCACCGTTTCGATTTGTTTCCAGGTGGAAGTGTCACTTTCGTTTCCGTAGCTGAAAGAAGGAAAAGATTCATGGAAGGTTTTTTCGGTGAGCAGGGAAGTATCGGGTTTATCCCAGCTTCTTTTCAGAAAAACCCTGTCGGGAACGCTAAGCCTGGAAACGCTCACCGCCAGTTTTACCGGGGTGGGTCTCCCGTTCAGGTTGGTCGCGCTGAATTTTAGAAGGCTGTCGGTACCCGGATTTATTTTTTCAGGGGCATTCACCGTTAACAACAAGGACCGATATCCCACATTTACCGATTGCTGTGAAGATTGTGTTTCGCCATTGATATCGGTGACATCAACAGTAAGATTGAAATCAAAAACCGGGTTACTTGACCTGGCCACGGAGAAATCGGGAACTGCAGTGAATGAAATGCTGAATGAGCCGTCAGAAGCTGTTTTTGTAATACCGTTTGCGATTTCGGTTTCGGGGGATGAAGGAAAGGGCATAAACCATCTTTCCCACCAGGGAAAGCGCACATTTCTGACTACCCTGTAAGAAAGATTTGCCTGGCCGATGGCATTTCCCGCGTAGGCTTTGGCATTGCCTTTAACGGTAAGGGTTTCGTTCAACTTATAATTGCCTTCCAGTGGATAAAAACTCACTTCAAATGTGGGACGTTTGTATTCTTCAACCGAGAATGCAATATTTCCCGATTCGTTGGAAATATACATCTGGCCTGGCAGAACATCAACAGGAGCGATGAAGGAACCGTTAAATGAACCGAAATCGTTGGTCGTGAAACTCTGTTCCGAGATTTTTCGGCCGTTGACATCTGTAAAGTTGACCCTGGTTGATTCGTGGGTCAACAACCGCGCCTGCTCCCCCTTTTTCTCCAATAAAATCCCTTTATAATAAACCGTCTGGCCTGGCCTGTAAACAGCCCTGTCGGTAAAGAATATAGTTTGCTTTATGGCTTTTTCGGGTAATTGAGAAAAAGGATACTGATAGTAGCTTGTGGTCAGAAGAACATCATCGGCATTGATCAGCTTACAATACAGGTTATTGTTTTTCGCCCCGGTTTCAGCAGGGGGAATGGTAACGAATCCATTGTCATCGCTGATAAAGTCATGGATTTTATTTGTTTCCCATTCCCTGTTCCGGTAGTTATAGTTCCTGACCCAGGTTTCGACATTTATCCCGGGCATTGGTAAACCGCTGTCGCGGTTGAAAATGTTCAGGCTGATACTGCTGTTCTTATTTTGCCTGCTGATGTAATTAAGAGCAGAAACGACATAATCGGAATAAGTGATCAATTCTGAAGACTTCGAAAACGAAGGATCCGGGCAAACAAGGATTACATAGAAGCCCGGGCCTGCAGGAGGGAGAGATGTTTCAATACTGTGGCTCCTGTAATCACCGAAATCGGGAAGAAGCTGATCCCAGCTTGTTATAATTGGCTGTTTTTCTATGAATTCAATCACTTCTTCTTTTTTCAGCTTCCCTTTCGATGACTCCCATGCTTCTCTGCCCACTTTGTATTGTCTCAGAAACAATTTATTATTGTTTTTATAGGTAATCAGCGATAAGGAAAGTTTTCCAGGGTAAACAACAGCTTCATTTTTAATCCCCAATTCATTGCCAAGGATATTGTCGGCCAGGATACGACAGTTTTTCGCACCTTCTGAACCAGGGAAACGTTTGATTACAGCTTCACAAATTTCAAGAGCTTTTTTTATGTCATACTTATGCAGGGGCTCATTGGCTTTGCCGCCTCCCTCTTCTTTGTAAAAACCTGCAATTACGAAAGAAATGTTTGCTGAAACGGGGGACTCCTTAAACCGGTTTTCAAACTGTTTCAATGCATCCAGGTACAGGCTGTCGTTACTGCCGGTTAGGGCTTTGTCTTTTACAAACTCCAGTCGTGCAAGTTCGGCGTCAACCAGTGCCGGTGGATTTTTGTCATTCCTGTGAAATAATGCAAGATCCTGGTATATTTTAATAGCCTGGAGGTCCTGGGACAGAGAATCGTCGGCAGGGAAGGAGAGTTTAATAAATTCATCAGTCTGTGAAAAATATGAAACCGTATTCATTTTGAATCCGAAGGCCGGTTTAATCCCTGGCCCATCCGAAGAGATAAAAAAATCAAGGGCCCTGTTGGCCAGGAAATCATAAAGCGTCGGGCGTAAGATAACAACCGTTTCAAGTTCTTTTTCGGGTGACGTTTGATTAGTAAATCCTGATCCGGGAATTTCGATAATTGCTTTGAAATCAGTAATTGAAATTGATTTTAGAAGCTTGTCGTTATGAAGCGAGGCCAGGTAGTTATTGTAGATGACTTTCATGAGAGTCCTCTGATCCCAGGTTGAAAGGCTGTCGGGCTTCACATCGGCGAGCCGGGTCCTGTTGCTGAAGCGGTACCTGTTGTTCTCGTAATACTTTGTATACACCTCAGCCGAAATTGACTGAAGGATTTGTTTCGAGGGTTCAGGAGCTTTACTAATCTCATCATCGAGATCCCGTAGGGTCGTAACAAGGAAATCTTCACGGAAGAAACTGTTAAGCTTGATCTTATAGATAACCGTTTTGATGAATTGTGGTATATCTTTTCCCGATTTTGAGGACAGGTAAATCCGCTCAACAATTTCCATGGCTGATTTCGGCAGGCCCAGGTCTGACAGGGAATCAACCTGTTTCCATTCTTTTTGCCAGGCAGGAGAATGTGTTTCCTTGTTTATGGATTTCTGTGCAATAGCTAACGGCGACAACAATATTAAACATAATGCCGTTCCGAAAAAAAATGAGCGGGTATTCATAATCCGAATTTTATTCAATAATACAAAAACGAAAGGAAGAAACAAAGAGTATGCCGGAATTCCTGCCGGTTAATTTACCAGCAGTTTACCGTTAATTTCATGGCCATCATGATCCACATTGATAATGTAAATACCCGGCCTGAGGTTGACGTCAACTGAAGTTTTTTGCTGATTGTTAAGGGTTAGTTGCTTCATTAACTGGCCCCGGTCGTCGAATATTCTAAGTATGGAAGAGCCCTTTAGCCCGTTTAAATCGATATTAAGCAGTCCGCCGAAAAAGGGATTGGGATAAATGAAGATCCCGGGTTTAATATTAGGATTGTTAATACCGGTGAGGTGAACCAAAAACGCATTAAGCGCAGCGGTTGGTTTTTTATCGGATCCCCAGCAACTCAGCTGGTACCCGCTCCATGATTTTTCGCCTTCGGGCTCCCAGTATATGACTCCGAGTCCTTTATCGCCGGGAACGGCTTTGACTTTATTCAGGACAGCTACCAACATATCGTAAGTATTCTGCACCCTGGTAAAATCCCCACCGATCTCAACTACCATCACTTCTTTCCCATACCTGCTTACCATGTCGTTGAGGTTGCCACCCAGTTCGTCTATGGTTTCGGTATAATCTGTTCCAAGCCAATAGGGGTAATAGGAAGCGCCGATGATATCGTACCTCACCATGTATGTACTGGCATTATCGAAAAATGTCCTGAATCTGAGGTTACTATTACCCTGGTCGAGATGGATGATAACTTTAATTGTATTGTCAACGGCTTTTACGGCATCATACCCCTTATTCAGAA
>JAPLDN010000062.1 GCA_026391755.1 Bacteroidota bacterium | reverse complement strand
CATAAGTCACATTGAGTGCTGAACTGATCCAGTTGGTGAAATCTTCCATAACCAGCGGGTGAAGGAGGGAGTTAAGCTTTTCCAGGTTTTTCTTATTCCCGAAAACCGCCCCGGCCAGCTGTTTTCTATCGATCTGTCCATTTATGAGTAATTGCCCGCCAAACCATGATGCAAGCGAGGTAATGACCCCGGGGTTTTCCAGGAACTATTTCGATTCCTCATCGGCATGGTAAACAGGGATGCCAAGGGAAGAGAACACAGAAGCAACTACTGATTTCCCGCTGCCAATATTCCCGGTAAGCCCTGTTTTAAGCATAACAAACGTTATTTTACCTTGTTGAAATGGAGACTGTCATGCCTGGGCACCATTACAGTAGCAGGTCTTGATGCAATCTTCTGGATCTTTTTAGGAGTAAGTCTTTCAAGATCGAAAAACAGGGTGTCGGGATAAACCATATATACTTCCGACTGAAAATTCATCTTATCCTTGATCTCCCGACCGATTTCAGCAGTTGGCAGGTACCCGCTGATCTGGTTGTCTTCGGTGTAAAGTTTAATTTTCCTCAGGCTAACCGTGTATTTCGGGTTCCTGGGAAGGATGAATTCTTCGGTAAAATAATCAAAGCCCTGGATCCTGATACTGACGGTCAGGATACTATCGGAATACCCCGTCATCCTGAGGTTTGACGGCAGGTTCGTATAATGGATCCTGTAATTTGTAGTGTAATAATAGTCACGGGAAAGCCTAACGAGTGACCAGATAAAAACAGATAGTACAAGGCATACCGCGAAAATGTACAGCTGGTGCCTGAATTTCTCACCCCTGTTCTTCCTGGCTTTACCGATCAGATCAATAAACCCGCTTTTCAATTAACAAGGTTATTTATTCTCGATTGTCTGGCTGGTGTCAATAGCGATGGCCGATTTCTCAACACGAAGTTTAACATTATTGTCTACTTCAATTGAAACCGTTGTCTCCTGAATTTCTATGATCTTACCGTGAATTCCGCCAATAGTGACTACTTTTTGTCCTTTGTCAAGAGTTTCCCTGAACTTTTTCTGGTCTTTGCTGCGCTTCATTTGCGGGCGGATGAAAAAGAAATAGAACACTACGATGATGAGCACAAGCGGTAAAAAGGAATACCAGCCGTTCTGCGAGCCGCCCTGAGCCTGGGGAGCCATTAAAAGGATGTTAAGGATATTCATACTTTGAAATTGATTAAATATAAGATTAATTATTTGTCTGAATTGGGTCCTGCGATCTCAGCCTTGATCCTGAGAAGCGTGGTATTGGGCTGTGTGTTTGCGACAACCAGTATGTTTTTTGATTGGAAACCGTGCTTTCCTGCGCTGTTAAAGGAGACTTTGATCACCCCCTGGTCACCCGGGCGGATAGGCGTCTTGGAATACGAAGGTACCGTGCATCCGCAGGAAGTACTTACATCTACGATAATCAGGTCGGTTTTCCCAGTATTTGTAAACCGGAATTCATAAGCGACCGACTCCCCCTGGATGATCTTGCCAAAATCATGCTCAATCTCTTCAAATTTGAATACAGGTAATGACCCCTGATTACTCTGGCCATCTGCTGTATTCGGATTTTTAACCAGGTCGGTTGATATCTTCTCCTCTTTATTCCCTGAAGAGTTGCAGGAAGAAATAAACGTGATTGCAAGTACACATATTATCAGGGATAAGCCTCTGAACTTCATAAGCTTTTTTGTTAGCGGACTGCAAAGGTAGTAATTATTTTGACTGAATTTGTACTTTTACACTCAACAAAAACTCAAAATTGAAGACCTATCTGATCGGTTTTATGGGATCGGGGAAGAGCGCCCTGGGAAGACAGCTTGCCTTGCTGCTGAATACCGGTTTTCTTGACCTTGACGAAATGTTTGAAGAACGCTATCATATCAGCATTTTCGATTTTTTTGAAAAATATGGGGAAGATAAATTCAGAATAATAGAAAAGGAACTGCTGTTTGAGACGGCCGGTCATACAAATACGGTGATTTCCACAGGGGGTGGTACAGCCTGTTTTTATGATAATATGAAATTTATCAGGGAGAATGGAGTTTCTGTATACCTGCGGATGACATCGGGGGAATTGGCAGCACGTTTAAAAAATGTCAGAAAAAAACGTCCATTGCTTAAAGACCTTCCTCCCGGCGGATTAGAACCATGGATCTCGTCACAACTCTTGACCAGGGAGGTTTTTTACAATCAGGCAACCCATGTGTTTTATCCTCTTCACCAGGACATCCGGGAATTGGTCCTTATGTTAAAGTAAGGAGGGCCACGTTTTCAACATGCTGGGTATGCGGAAACATATCAACCGGCTGGCATTCCTGCAACTTGTACTTTTCTTTCAGAATATAAATATCCCTTGCCTGGGTTGCAGGGTTGCAGCTTATATACACAATTTTCGTGGGAAGCACAGTAAGCAGTGTGTGAATTACCTTCTCGTGCATCCCGTTACGAGGAGGATCGGTGATCACCGCATGCGGATGACCATGTTCCGAGATAAATTCAGGGGTGAGCAATTTTTCGGCTTCGGCAGTGAAAAACTTAAGATTGGTATTGCCGTTAAGCCCGGCATTGATGCCGGCATCAGCAACAGCTGAAGCCACGGATTCAATTCCTATCCCTTGTTTAATATAAGGAGCGATGTAATTGGCAATAGTCCCTGTCCCCGTATAGAGGTCATAAATAATTTCATGGCCTTCGGGGGAGAGGTATTCGGCAGCAAGCCTGAAGAGTTTCCCTGCCTGAACAGGGTTTGTCTGGAAGAAAGAGACAGGCCCTATCCTGAATTTTGATTCCCGGAAGGTCGGACGGAATGGCGGCAAAACTTCTGTGATAAACATGGTGCCTGAGTAATGCCTCATCACCAGGTCGTTGATGATATCGTTCTTCTTTTCGTTCACTACGTAATACAGGGATGTTATTTTCGGGAATTCAGCCTGGAGATGGAAGAGCATCGGCAGGATACGGTCGGGCTCATCAGTCCCGTAAACCATGATCAGCATCAGATCGCCGGGGGTGGTGGTTCTGAGAATCATGTTGCGAAGAAATCCCGAATTATTCCTGGCATCGTAAAAACTCAGACCCTTTTCGATCGCATACCGCCTGGCTTCAAGCCTGATCGCGTTCACGGGCTCCTCCATCAGGTAGCAATGGTCAATATCCAGGATTTTATCCCAACGCCTTGGTATATGGAATCCCAGGGCGGGGGAGGCCTCCCCGTTTGCCGGACCGGTAAACCACCTGCGGGAGGAAAATGTGAATTCAAGTTTGTTCCTGTATTCCCTTGTCGCATCCGACCCGATAATCGGACGCACCATGGGATTGTCCAGCTTGGCAATGCGTCTGAAACTGTCTTCAACCTGCTTGTGTTTGAAATGCAGCTGGCTGCTATAATTCATATGCTGCCACCTGCAGCCCCCGCAAACACCGAAATGAGAACAGAAAGGTTCAATCCGGTCGGGCGAATAGCTGTGAAATTTCACTATCCTTCCTTCTGCAAAGGAGCGTTTTGATTTGAATATCTCAATATCGACAACATCCCCCGGAACCCCGTACGGCACAAAAACAACCATATCGCCATACCGGGCTACGGCATTGCCTTCTGAACCCGCGTCGATGATTTCAATTTTTTCTATTAGCTTCTTCTCGTTCCTGCTCACATTTCCCTCACGATCTTATTCACGGTTTATAAAATGCCTGCTGTCGCCCCACTCCCCATAGCCGATTTCGTCTCCCGCGGCACGTATGTGTTTTTCAAGCGCGATCCTTGTCTCTTCCGGCTCGTCTTTTACATTTGGTTTGTTTTCATACAGCAGGTAATTATCCCGGTATTTAACCGGAGTCAGGTTTGGCATGATCACATTGGCGCCGGCATAAATGGCCCGCTCCCTTCCCCTGGGATCAAGTGTTTGCATTGCCGTTGTGGCTGCTATGTTAATGTCGGGCATAATGATCCTTAAAATCGCAACCATTTTAATTGAAAGCTGGATACGTTCAGCAGCGAAAGGAATGTGATTGCGGTATTCCCACAAAGGAGTATCTTCATGTTCTATATAAGGCCCCATCCCTACCATATCGATATCGAAATCCCTGAAAAAACAAAGATCGTCGGCCAGGTCCGAAATGGTTTGAAAAGGCAGGCCTATCATGACCCCGGTGCCAACCTGG
>JAPLDN010000018.1 GCA_026391755.1 Bacteroidota bacterium | reverse complement strand
CAGACAACCGGCGTGATTTCAGCGATGGATGTGCTGAAAGCCCAGCAAAAGGCAGAGCAGATGCACTTAAAATCTACGTCAAGGCTGAACCTGAACTGGGCTCCTCTTGGTCCTACAAACATTGCAGGTCCCATTTCGGCTGCAATTTTTGACAGCCGCGATGCAACAGGTAATACAATATATGCAGGAGCACCTGGCGGAGGTATCTGGCATTCGACCACCTTAGGTTTGACCTGGCACGCAATCGGTACTCCCGATGGAAACATTCCGAGAGTTTCATGCCTAAGCCAGTCAAAGAGCGGTATCATTTATGCCGGTACCGGACAGGTTTCTAAAAACACTTTCAATAATGGTAATGGTCTTTACCGCTCAACTGATGGCCTGAATTTTGACCTTGTCCCAGGAACAGCGTTCAATCCTCATTGGCTCGGTATCGCACAACTTGCTTCTGACCCAAGGAATGAGAGAATGTATGTAGCAACTATTGGGGGTGTCTATTACTCTGATAACGGTACAGACTGGACTACCGCCCTTCCAGGTTACGCCAATGATGTTTCGGTGGGTAGCGACGGAACGGTTCTCGCTGTAGTCAATGATTCAGTTTATGTTGCCACAGGCGGTGATGTAAATAATTTTATTCTTCTCAGCACAGGCGATTCCAATAAAATTCCGAATAAAGGTGTGGGCTGGGTGAGGGTTGCGATCGCTCCTTCAAATCCTTTGGTAATGTATGCCTCCTTGTGCCTTACTTCAGGCTTTATGAAAGGAGTTTACTGTTCAACAGACGGTGGAAATAACTGGACTCTTATTTTCCCTGCCAGTACTTCTTTTGAACCATATGGAGTAAACGGGTTTACCTATAATGCCATTGCAGTGGTCCCGAATAACCCGGATCAGATTTTTATCGGGTCTAAAAAAATGTGGCTTGGACAAAGAGTACCGGGCCAGGCGTATTTCGACTGGGGAATTGTTAGTGACGGATCCATTTCGCCATCTGATGTAACATTCGCTCCAAACTACCATCATTCATACTCTTTCCAGCCTGGCAATAGTGGCTTGATGGCGATGGCAACCGATGGAGGTGTTACTGTGGCAACAATAAGGCCAGGTCAGATAGTGTATAAAACTTCTTCGTTGAACCTCCAGGTCGGGTGCTTCTCAACAATTGCAAATACCTATAACAAAAACTATGTCATGGGCGGTTCCCTGCATAACGGGACCATAGTCGTAGGGGCTTACTATCCCAGCCTCGTGAATGACCCCTTGCATGGTGTTCAGATCTGGAAGGATGGTAATGATTTAGGCGATGAAGGCCGTTCAGGAGGTACCTGCGCATGGAGTAAGATAGCTCCCAATATTGTTTTATTTTCCAATGTCGATTCCAATTCCACAACGTACCGTGCACTTCGCCGCCGTGAACTTATTGACCTGACCTATGACAATGACCCTCTTGGAGCGGATATTGTTACTGTATCAGGCAGGAAAATTCCACTCGCCCTGGCGGAAAGCTTTAATTACACGTACACCCGCGACAGTGTGAAATTCTACAACACATCAGAGACTACTCCTATTCCGGCAGGCACTCCGATCACAGCTAAAAGTAAAAACGGAAGTTTCCCGTTTGTTTATACCACGACTAAAATCATTCAGCCAAAGGACAGCGCTATGGTTCCTGATCTTGTTGCAGCGAGATTCTTTTTAAGCACAACAAAAAACGGACAGAGAGGGGTATTCATGTCAAAGGTTATGCTTCAGTTCAGCCATGTTGCACAATGGTTCCTGGTATACAAGGATATTTCTCCCCTTTCATACGGAGATATCTGTGCGATCAAAGTTTCAGATGACATGAACACACTCTGGATGGGTACACCTACTGGCCATTTATACAGGGCAAGCAACCTGCTATTAGCCCACGATTCAGCAACTGCCGATTATAATAGTCCTACCTTTATCGTAAGCAATGATACATTGCAGGGACTTCCTTTTATAGGCCGCTATATCACAGGCATCTCCATCGATCCCAATAACCCAAAGCATGTCATGGTCACTCTCGGCAATTATGGTAATTCAACTTATGTTTATACTACTGATAATGCCCTCGATCAGGTTCCGGTTTGGAGAGATGTTACAGGGAACCTTCCCGCAGCTCCCGTGTTAAGCAGTATAATAGAAATGCACAATCAGAACAATGCAATTGTCGGGACAGACTGGGGCATCTTCACAACCTCCAACCTCACAGCTGCATCACCTACATGGTCGCCCGATATGGCAAATATGGGAAATGTAGCTGTCACAGCTCTTTCGCAACAAACCATTCAGGCTTATCCAATTCTGAACTACGGAGCTGTTTATGCTGCAACCTGGGGACTCGGATTTTATAGGGACACCACTTACATTACTCCGGTCGGTATTAATCCAGGGCCTTCAGCGGGCCACAATTTTAATAATGATCTTAAGATCAGCCCTAACCCCGTCAGGGATTATGCCAGTGTAACCTACACTCTGAGCCAGACTGCCAATGCCGAAGTATTTGTATATGACTTAAACGGGACCCTGGTTATGGGTGGTTCACTTGGAATAAAACCCCAGGGCGAATCAACCTCCCGGATTGACTTTACGTCTCTGCCAGCCGGAATGTATTTTCTGCGGATAAATAATTCGATCGGTAAAGTTGTCAAGCAGTAATTATCAGTAACATTATAAAACTCCAGATATGAAAAGATTTTTAGCTATCCTCTTGCTTTCACTCTTTGCCGCTGTCACAATGGCTGGAACAGAAGTATATACTCCTACCCTGAAATCACCGGCCGACAAAGCTGTGGACCAGATGCCAAATGTGACAATCACCTGGAACGCCATCGTTGGCAGTACGGGATTGAAATACGAAGTACAGATTGATTCCAGCGCAAATTTCAATTCCACCAAGCTCACCGACACCACACTGACTTTATTGACAGGATATACAACCCATGAGCTGCTGTTTGGAGTGAATTATAAATGGCGTGTCAGGGCTATTGACCTTGGACAGACATCGGCATGGACTGCTGCCCGTTCCTTTACTGTCTTTAGCCAGGTAACCCTGTCTTTTCCTAAAAACAATGCAAATCAAGACACCTTGGGCCCAACCCAATCACTTACCTGGTCAAACCAGGTCGGAGGAAAAACAATAAGCGGGATTAAATATTTCGATGTCCAGGTTGATACTTCGCAAAATTTTAATTCCACCCAGTTCCATACCGGAACTGTTGCTTCTTCAAAGTACTCTTTTAAAATAAGCAATCTTAGATTTGGGTATAAATATTACTGGAGAGTTCGTGCACGTCACAACCTGAGCACCAGCCTGTGGTCAGCAGCTTTTAATTTCACGGTTACAAGTTTCATCGTACCGACAGCTCCATTAAATAACGCAATAGACCAGTTTCTCAATGCAACGCTTAAATGGAAACCAGTAAAAGGTTTGCTGGGGTATGAATATCAGCTCGCAACAGATACCGGTTTTGTCAATGTAATTTCAGGTTCGGAAGTAGATACAAATTTCGTGAATTCCCAGTTTACCATGTTCGGAGCAAAATATTACTGGAGGGCCAGGGGCCGCCATATATCTGATACCATGAACTGGTGCCCGCGTTTTGCTTTTACTACGATCGATAAAGTGAAGATTACCTCACCTTCAAATAATTCCACCAATATTGCTGTTAAGCCTACCATGAAATGGACAAAACAAACCGGTATCGTTAAATACCAGCTACAGCTTGATCCAAGCCCGGATTTCAGTTCAGTTTACGTGGACGTCAAACTGGCCGACTCCCTTACTTCTTATGTTTTAACAAAAAAGTTAAACAATAATACGAAGTACTACTGGAGAATGCGGTCTTTTTCTGATTCCAGTATTCCTGACACCAGTGGATGGAGCGATGTATTTAATTTTACTACTTTAATAACAGGTATTGCTGAAAATGGAATACTGTCAAGCAATATTTATCCAAATCCCGCTTCGGGAAAGATTAATATCAAAATGGATATTGAGGAACCAGTAAAATTACAGGTTACTGTCGTTGATCTGCTGGGAAGCACCTTTATTCGCGAGGAGTTTGACCTTGCCAGCGGAATTAATGTGCGTGAACTCAACCTGGCAAACCTGAGCAAAGGTATTTATATTGTTCGCCTGACATTTGACGGGAATGTGGTTAACCACAAACTTATCGTTGACAGGTAGACTGTTTAAATCATTAAAAAAAGCCGTCTCTCATTGACGGCTTTTTTTTATTTCTTTTCGAGTCCTTTTTTAAACTCCTTCAGGACCTGAAGGTCCTCTTCATTGATGTAATTTATTTCCAGTGCCTTTATAAGAAGATGATCATAGTCGGTAAGTGTTAGCAAGGGGCAGCTTTCTTTTTGAAAATTTGACTGTGCAATGCTCAGGTTGTAGGTAAATATGGCAAGCATACCTTTGACCTGGCAGCCTGCACTTTTAAGGGCTGAAACAGCTCCAAGACTGCTGGAACCAGTTGAGATCAGGTCCTCCACTATGACAGCCCTCTGGCCGCTGCAGACCTCGCCTTCGATCTGGTTGGAAAGACCGTGATCTTTTTTCGATGAACGGACATAAGCAAAAGGCAGGGCAAGTTCCTGTGCGACCAGAGCGCCCTGGGGTATTCCCCCTGTTGCAACCCCGACGATAAGTTCAGGCTCCCAACCAAGATGCTCGATGGCAGCCACAAAATTCTGCCGTATAAATGTCCTGATCTCCGGATGTGATAAAGTAACCCGGTTGTCGGTATATATCGGGGATTTGATACCCGATGCCCATGTAAACAGATCCTTTGGGCTCAGCTTTACGGCTTTGATCTTTAAAAGCAGTTCAGCGGTGATAAGTGCGATATCTTCTTTATATATCATATACATTATTTTACTGCCCAAAAGTACATAAAAAATGAAACCCGTTCCTCTCATCTCTTCTATTTACTAACTTTGTTTTTCTTACCGGTTTGTATATGAAATTCGATATATATTGTGATGAAAACCTGATTACACTGCTCGACACCAGGCCGGTAAATAAGCGGGATAATGAAACCCAGGTCAGGTTCTCCGGGAAGAAATCACTGAATGAAATTGTACCGGGATTTGAAAAAAGCAGCAAAAAGTGCTTGCTTTCGATATGGTCGGATGGTAATTTCAACCAGCTCGTAAAAGTCTTTTTTAACCTTCATGAAACAGTTGAAGCTGCAGGAGGAGTGGTTTTCAACGAACATGGAGAAATACTGTTCATCCACAGGAACGGGAAATGGGATCTTCCAAAGGGAAAAATAAGCGGGAAAGACAGGAGGAAGGCCGAAAAAGGTAAATTTATCAACCCTTCTGACCCTGGTTATACCGACATCAACTTACAGGTCGCCCGCCTCGCCGCCATCAGGGAGGTTAAGGAAGAAACCGGACTGAAAAACCTTAAGCTGGTTTCTGAACTTCCTTTGACATACCATATTTACTATAATGGTGACCGCAGGTTCATAAAAACCACCCGATGGTTCCGGATGGAAGGAACTACAGCTGACCTGCTTGTTCCCCAGATAGAAGAAGGGATTATAATTGCACGTTGGATCCCGGCAAATTCACTTGCATGCATTTTTATGCATACCTACGAGTCACTGAAGCCGCTGATTAAATCTGTCCTGGCAAACACATAATCAAAGAAATTGACCTTATGGAGCCGCAATCTGTTAAACCGTTTGAGCTGGTTAAAGCGTTTATCCGCAAAGCATCACTTAAGCAGGAGGTGTACTTTAAAACTCTTGAAGTATTCAATCAGTTTAAAAAGGAATCAGAGAATTATATAAACTTATATTCGAAGACGGTCCTGACATCAAAATATCCCTTGCTTTTTGAATACAGGGACAGGGGGGATTTTCAGTTTGAGCTCAGGTTCGGATCCGATATACTCATCTTTATGATGCATACCAATGTGTTTGAGTTCCCACGCGACCATGAGGTGATGAAGACCGACTATATCCGGGAGGATAAACTCAGGTCTTATTGCGGCAATATTATGATCTTCAATTTTCTTGCCGACTCGTTTAAATATAACCGCAGCAACGATTTGGGGTATCTGATAGGAAGGCTTTTCGTTAACAGGGAAAATCATTATTTTCTTGAAGGTAAGCGTGAAGTGGGCTTGCTGTATAACAACTTTGCCCATACCAGGCTGAACATGAAAACTATACGGTCAATAATTTACTCCAGTATTTCATACACCATTAATTTTGATCTTCTCACGCCTCCTTTCGAAGATTTCAAGGAAGTAACCCAGCAGGAAATGCAAACCCAGCTTGATTCGATGACGATATCCACAGGTAAGCGCATCGGTTTCCGTTTCCAGGCCGATGAAGCGGGTCAGAACGGGAAATGATTTTTTTCTGCAAAGCGCGAACAGGAATGAATACCGATTAACAACATCCGTAAACACCAAGAAGATGAAAACAAGGAAATTTTTTATGCTGGCATGGATTTTCTGTCTTTTTACTGCCGTGGATGTATTCTCATGCACCATTTTCAGGATGACAGCCAAAGATGGCAATATCACCATTGCCCGTTCCATGGAATTCGGTACCAACCTGAACTACGACCTTCTCGTGGTACCACGTAACAAGACGTTTTTCAGCCCTTCGCCCGTGAGCAAAGCAGGGCTGAAATGGAATACCAGACTAGGTTATATTGGAGTGGCGTCCCTGGGTATGGATTTCGGCCTGAGTGACGGGATGAATGAAAAGGGATTATGCATAAGTGAATTATGGTATGAGAGCGATATGCAGTACCAGGCCGTTGCGCTGGCCGACAGCAGCAAGGCCCTGGCCCAGATTATTTATTCCGACTGGGTCCTTGGTAATTTTTCGACGGTGGATGAGGTAAGGGCTGCCACAAAAGGGGTGAAAGTCTTCATGTATACTGATCCTGTAAAAATGAAGATGCCCGTGACCGTTCATTTTATTGTATATGACGCCGATGGTGGATGTATCGTAGTTGAATATGACAAAGGGGTTTGCAATATTTATGATGATCCCCTGGGAATCATGACCAACTCTCCCTCGCTTCCCTGGCAGTATACAAACCTGAGGCAGTATGTGGGCCTGGCAAACACCAATCCGATACCCATCAAGGAAGGCAGTTTCAGCTTCAGCCCGACGTGTCACGGAGACGGAATGCTCGGAATACCGGGTGATCTCAGTCCTCCCAGTCGTTTTGTGAGGCTCGCGATGTTCGAGAAATTTGTTGTAAGGCAGGCCGATGCAGCATCAAATTTAAACCTCTGCGAGCATGTGATCAATTCATTCACAATCCCGTTTGGTGTGATTGTCGATAAAGATGCAAAAGGAAATGTTGTTTCAAGCGAATCCACCCAGTGGGTTACGTTCAGGGATATAAGCAACCGGGTATTTTACTTCAAAACATACGAAAATTACACCCTTCGGATGATAGACCTGAAAAAACTCGATTTCACGGCTGCCGCTGTAAAGCGTATCAGCATGTACGGAACCGTGCAAACGATTATTGATCTGACGAAATAAAAAATGCATGCAGACCTGAGAGGTTGCATGCTTTTTTCCCAGTAGCCCGTAGGGGAATCGAACCCCTGTTACCAGGATGAAAACCTGACGTCCTAACCCCTAGACGAACGGGCCAAAGTCTTTTTGGGAGTGCAAAATTACAAAATGTATTGAATTCTGCAAAACAATTTATCACCTTGTTTTAGAGAAGGCATTTGGGACGTGGAATCCTGTGCGGGAAACCCCAATTGTCAGCAGCATCAAAAATCAGATGAATCTTTTTTTTGAATTTAATTGATTTCCGTATTACATTTGCACAAATTAATATATAT
>JAPLDN010000123.1 GCA_026391755.1 Bacteroidota bacterium | reverse complement strand
ACACGGTCTGGTTCCTGATGCCCAAGTGTTTTGAGGACCCTCTCCATGGAAGTCATTGACATTGTATTCATACGGTACCTCCTGAGGGTTTATTTTATAAAACAGGCTGCAAAGATTACTTTGCAGCCTGTTTTATAAAATCAGATTTTCCTATAAAGGTTCAATATGGAGTTGTATCGTCCCGTCCAGGAACATTCCAACAGTTACAGCCGGTAAAGGCCCGTTTAAAACCGCGTATAACCGCAAATAGAAACTCGGACTCGATAGATATGGACGGATGTTCACATTGTTTGTAGTAATGATAACCGTCTTGGCATTCGGATCAGTATTGGTAACACTGCCGACTACATTCTCGGGCTGGAAAGCGGCATTATCGGCTATCGTGGCGCGCATGGAACTCAGCCAATGAAATGTTGAATCGGCTGGTTGTTCAATCGTTACAGCCAGGTATGTAAACGATGTACTGTTAATGATACCCGACGACAACCCATAAGCACTCAGGATACTGTCAAGATTAACGGTAACATGCTCCGAAAACAGTATAACCTCGGAACCGGATTTCAAATTAGTCGCCGTATAGTTGAAATGTGTACGCGGTAACTTCATCGATACGTCTATAGCGGTAAGTTCCTTTACCTTGCTGCAGGACGAAAGATATATAAGAGGAATCGCCAGTAAAATGGCTAACGCAATATAAACACGTGTTTTCATATAAGTTAATTTTAATTTAGCAAAAATAATGTAAGGACAAAGATAAGTAAAACGAAACGGGAAAGCAAATTATTTTACCGAATGATGACGCCTGCCGTTTTTGTAAGCAACAATATATGCATCCTGTACTCCGCGCTTCCTCATCCTCTCCTTTAAAGCATTGGCACAATCGAGGTCTGTGCATTTACCGACCACAAACCGTTCCACACTCCCTTCCTTTTCAAGCCTTACATCTTCGGCAATATGATAATGCTGTTTGATCCATGCAGCCGAATACCTATGCCGGTCAAATGCAAATACCTGGACTGAATAGTAAAACACTTCCCCGGACTTTACAGTCTCTTTCGGCGAGGGCTCCACTTTATGATACTCCATCCTTGGAGGTGGGATTACCATTGGTTTCGCTTCGGGCGGGGGAGAATATTCCGCAGGGGCGGGAGGGGAATAAACAGGGTAGGACACAGGATAATCAGATGGCTGGAGCCGGGGCGCATTACGGGGTTTGCTGCCATGGCCCTTCGCAAGGCCTGTTCCAAGGTTGAACGAAAGGTTGAATGCCACATAATGAACAGCATCATAAGGATAACCTCCCGTGGAATTATCAAGTTTGTCAGAAAAATAGGTCTTATAACTGTACTCAAGCCCAACATTCATCCTGTTTCCAATACGATAGTAAAACCCCAGACCCGCCGGAACTACGAATGATGCATTGAAATTTGCAAGGGGGTTGTCGTATTGCATGGAGTCGTAATTGTAAACCTTGTTGGTAAGTTTGGAATACCATCCGGCATAACCCAGACCGACGCTGCCATAGATGAAAAACTTCCTTTTTAAACTGGGCCTGAAGAACAGGTTTGAAAAATTGACAATCATATGCAGATCACCCTCCAGTATGATCCCTGTAAAGGAATCCTCAACCTGTATCCCGCTTTTTTCGTAGTACTTGATCCCCCCATTAAGTATCCCGCTGTACAAGGAAATACGGAACCCGAAAACATTCGAAAAATAATACTGTCCATAAAGGCTTGCAGCCATTCCGGTCGAACGTTTTAGGTTGAAGTTCCCTACATTCAGGTCCCCGTGATAAATAGCCGGGCCAAAGGTAAATCCGAACTGACCTGTGTTGGAGAGCACAGCATTATAGTTGGACGTTTCGTGTACCTGGGCATATCCTGCCAGGCTGAATGTTAAAAGTATCAAGACCAGGGTAAGACCCGGGCTGAATTTCATAGCTGCCGATTAATTACCCTGTAAAAGTAAAGCCAATAATATCCTTACTTATTCCACAATCAGCTTTTTTGTCAACAACCCATTGTCAGTTCTTATCCTGAGAAGATACATGCCGTGAGGTTTGAGATAAATAATATCTTTGCCTGACAAACCAAGCTATATAAAAATCAATCCCGATGCCCTATACAACATATAAACGCAAGGAACTCCATTACACCGATCATGGGAAAGGGAATCCCATAGTCCTGCTTCACGGATTCACCGAGGACCTCAGGATATGGAAGCAGTTCTCGGACCGCCTATCAAAAAATTTCAGGGTGGTGTGCATAGATCTCCCCGGTCATGGTAAAAGTGAATGCCTGGCCGCAGTCCATACCATGGATATCCTCGCCGGTTCTGTGTATGCAGTCATCAAACAGCTTAAACTGAGAAAATGCCTTTTGATAGGCCACTCCATGGGTGGATATGTGAGCCTGGCCTTTGCTTCAAAACATCCGGGCATGCTGAAAGGATTCGGGCTTTTCCATTCCCATTGCTTCGCCGATACTCCCGATGACAAAAGAAACCGGATCCGCACCATTGAAGTTGTAAAAAAGGACCGCTTTGGATTTTTATCTATGTTCATCCCCGGCCTGTTCCCTGAGGAATCCCGCAAGAAATTCCAGAAGGAGATCGACTTCCTGATGTGGTGCGCCAGGGAGATCCCGCGTGAAGGCATTGTTGCAGCCCTTAAAGGAATGCTCGAACGTAAGGATCAGACTGCCCTGCTGAAGTCAACAAAACTACCCGTCCTGTTTATCCTGGGCTTAAAAGATTCGAAAGCACCGGCATTAAAACTCTGGGATATGATTTCCCTGCCTGCTGTGAGCGAAACCCTGATACTGCGCGACTGCGGACATATGGGATACATTGAAGCCCCTGAAATTACGCTGAAGACCATCAGGAATTTTGCAAGAAGGGTTTTCTAGAAAGTAAACCCTAGCCTCAGCATGAAAATACCCTGGTAAGCAACAACACCCTGGGTGTACTCGGTGGCAACATACGTTACCCTTCCCGGGTCGAATTCCTGGGCATTGTATACCCAGTAATGGTTGGTCCCCGAAACAGACCATACCGAATAATCCACCGAGGCATAAACACCGAAACGCTTGTAAACTTTAGCGTTCACACCGATCTCGAGATTCGCGAACAACCCACCCCTGGTGTAAGTGTCGTAATTGTAGTAGTAATTCCAGGCAAAAGGCGGGTAGATCCAGGTCATCCACTCATCCATCTGGGAAGATGGGGTGTTGATCAGCACTTTATATCCTCCCTGCAAAGCGATTACTGGTGTAAACCTGGTCTTCAGTATGGTATACCTTACCTCCGCGAAGATGGGCATAAATGTGAAGTTAGCAGTATAATAGCTGTATGTTGGCAGATTGGTAATTCGTTCAATTCCTATCCCTCCTCCGATTCCAAGGTGCGGATTGAATTTGTATCCGAAGGCAGTCTGCATGCCGCTGAATACATTTCCCCTCCCGCTTACGATCGCAAAACTGGTGTTATTATATAATCCTTTTGGCTTTTCAACAAGCCAGCGCTGAAAACCACTTTCGCTTTTCACACTATGGTCAGTTGCCAGTTCCACCGCTTTGGTGCTGCTGTCGGCTTGAGCAAAAACATGGCCCTGTGCACAGCCAAGCCAGCAGATGAAAAATGAAACAAGGTAAGTAGCTGTTTTGATCATTTCGCCCTTAAAAGGACCGCAAAAGTACAAAAAACCGGGATTGCTTTCACCAGTCACAGGTCACGGTTCACGAGTCACGGCTACATGATCTGCCCGAAAGGCTTCACAATACTTTCGAAACGGAAAGCCACATCCTTCGCTTTCATCTCTTTCTCAAAAATGATAAAGGTATGTTTGTTTAAAAGGTTTTTCGGGTTGAGGTTTATCCTGAGCTGCTCACGGTAAACTTCCTTCTTGGCCCTGGATGGGATCCCTGCATGCTTTCTCATGTTCCTGAAGTACCTCATCCACGAACTGATCCAGATCAACGGATAGAAGAACGGGAACAGAACCAGCGAACCCTTGCTCAGCCTCATATACTTTATTCCGGCTATCCTGAATCCGCTCAACTTGGCCAGTACTCTGAGCTTTTGAAGACCTATCATAAATATATGCCCGTGGTAAAGTTCTTTACTCAGCGAGCTGTCGGCCATCCAGATATCGTCAATTTCGTTCGGCGGCATCTGTTTATGGGTTTCACTCTCGAACAGCAGGTAGCTGAGCTTTGCCGAGAGGTTGGAATAGCTTGGCGTGGTTAGCAGCAACCTCCCGCCCTGCTTCAGTACCCGGTTGATCTCTTTAAACGCCCGCAGCTGGTCACTGAAATGCTCAATCCCCTCCTGGCATGTAACCCAGTCGGCATGTTCATCGGGAACCGGGATATGGTCAGTAATATCGGCCCGTTTGCATTCAAGGCCCTTCAGCAGGAAATACTCGGGGAAGAGATCAAAAGGTTCAACCTCGGCCCCGGCTTCAAGCAGGATCTCCGAAGTGGCGCCGTTCCCCGCGGGAATATCAATGACTTTCTTCCCTCGTAGTTCATTCCTTATCCCGTCAAGGTATTGCTTTACATAATATTTCTGGCTCTTAGGGTTTAGTATATGCTGGTCTATCATGTGATTTACGTGATTGTTAATTTTTGTCCGGGTTCTCTGTGGAAGCCATTGCTAAGCTCTCTTTGCGGAGTTTCATTTGATCAGCCTGGTGAGTGTTCCTGTTGCGGAATTGTATTTTGCAACGATCTGCCAGAAATATCCCGACGGATTATGGTTTACGGCCCAGAAATCATAATTCCCGAAAGCCCTGTCTCCGTTAGCGTCCAGGGTGGTGTTCCCTGAAGCACCAAAGTAGGTTGATGCTTCCTGCACGAAGGCAAATTTGAATGTTTCAATCTCAGGCTGGGTACCTGTGACCAGGTATGTTTTCATGCCAACCCAAACGGCATCATAAGCTGTTAGAGCGTATACCTCAGGGTTCCTCCCTATTACAGCCCTTATCCTTTCCTGCAAGGGCTGCCACTTACCCCTCGCTTCTTCATCCAATCCGTAAACCGGGCAGGGCAGGAGATGATCTGAAGCAAACCGGGCCGCTGCAGTATCGGCGATCAGCGAAGCATTTTGAGCAAAAGCAGAACTACCGTACCATGATACCATCTTCAGTTGAGGATAATTCCCGGCTGCAGCAAGAATGTTGCTTCCTTCACCGAACGAACACAGGTAAACTGCTGCCTGGTTTGGATTAATTGGTCCGAGCAGGTTGCCTACTGTTGTATTCAGGTGTGTAAGTACGGATGAGAAATCGGTTGCTTTCGGGTCGTATTTCTCGGCCTGGGCTATAGTTCCTCCCTTTGAATAATACTCCTGGGTGGTTGAGGCTAACAGATCGTTTCCCCAAACATCGTTCCGGATCAATGGTGCAATGGCTTTGATGCTATCAGCCAGAAGCATTGTAGTCATAGCCTGGCCCTGGATAACATCGCATGAAACAAAGCGGAAAATATTATCGTTGGGTATTGCCAGGGAAACAGCCACGCTTGAAGGACTGATCACAAGGATACCATGAAGATCGGCAAACGGCTTGATCGCTGCAACTTCAGCGCTGCTGTATGGGCCTATGACAAGACGTATACCCTTGTCGTAAAATATCTTAAGCTGTATAAGGGCTTCGGCAGTATCGGTCTTTGTGTCGGCATATATAATGCTTACTCTCACGTTTTTACTTATAGACGAAAGCCAGGTGTTGATATCCTGCTGGGCAAATCCAATTGATAACTGGGAACTTTGTCCATTGGAAGCGCCTGACCCTGTAAGGGAAAGCAGGGCACCGACAGGGATTGTGGTTATTGCCGGGGGCTGATACCCGCTGTCACTGCTTTTTGTGCATGAGGCGATAATAAAGATCAACATCGTGACCGGGAGGAGGAATCTGAAATTTCTCATTGTACCAGTTTTTAATAACGCACTTCAGCTTTGGCTTAGGATTCTATTTTTTTACAAACTTACTTACAATTGTCCCTGTACTACCAACAATTTTAATTAGATAAACTCCTTTTTCAAGTGAACCGATATTAAGTTCTGTTTTTTCAGAAATACCTTCCTGCTGCATTATTGATTGTCCTTTGAGGTCATAAATGGCAAGCGACGGTTTTTGAGATTTTGTTGAGTTCAGAAGCTCAATAGTAATGATATCCCCCGCCGGATCAGGATAAACCAGGACCTTGTCCTTGTTGGTCTGTATTGTTTCAAACCCTGTGCCCCCATTGGTTGTTTTAAGGATGCTGCCATCTTCGCCAATGACATAGCCGGTGTTTTTATCTGTAAAAAACACTGAAGAGAGCAATGCGTCATCGATCCATGTTATCATAGACCAGTTTGCCCCGCCGTCGGTAGTTTTAAATATAATCCCATGTAGCCAGTTTGCTCCTCCAACGGCATAAGCGGTGTTGGCATCGGTTAAATAAACCGAATAAAACAAATCTATTGTTCCGCTCCACTGTTTAAGCCATGTTGCGCCTCCATCGATGGTTTTCAGTATGGTCCCTGTCCAGCCAACAACATAGCCTGTGGCCGTATCGGAAAACATTACAGAAGTTAAACGGTTGGTTGTTCCCGATGACTGGCGGTCCCAGTTAGTACCTCCGTCGGTTGTTTTAAGTATTGTACCATTGTCGCCGACTGCAAAACCTGTGCTTCCGCTTATAAAGAAAACAGAAAACAATTCATTTGAAACCCCCGAAGCAAGGCTTATCCATGTATTGCCTCCATCAATTGTTTTGAGGATGGTCCCGTTTTCTCCGGCTGCAAAGCCCCCGGTTTCCGTACCATGGGTTGTAAAATATACTGAATTCAAACGACCCGTGGTTCCCGATTGCTGTTTCATCCAGCTTGTCCCTCCATCAGTTGTCTTCAGGATTATACCGCTGTCGCCGACTGTATAAGCGGTATTAGCGGGTAACCCATGCATGCAAAAGACCGAATGCAATTCCTTTGAAGTCCCCGAATTCAGTATGGTCCAATCCTTTCCGCCATTGGTGGTTTTAACGATAGTCCCTTCGGCCCCGGCTGCAAATCCTGCATCGGCAGCACTGAAACATACCGATTGAAGCCAGTTTATTGTGCCTGCCACTTTCCGGATCCAGTTAACGCCTCCGTCGGTTGTTTTAAAAATCACACCTCCTGAACCCGCAACATAACCAACATCGGCCCCTCCCTGCGGCATTACAAAAACAGTTTTGAACTTAGTGGAGATCATCATTGGCTGGTTTTTCCATGTACTTCCTCCGTCGGATGTCTTATATATCATCCCGGTACCTCCCACAGCATATCCCGTATTTGCATTGGTGAAACAGAGCTGGCGCAGGAAAAAAATGTCAGGACCTATTTTGGCCTGCAGCGACCAGTTAATTCCTCCGTCTGTTGTTTTCAGGATAATGCTGGTGTCGGCCGGGCGTCCTTTCTCAATTTTTTTATAATATTCATAATGTCCCAGGGCGTACCCTGTGTTCGAATCTGTAAAATAAACGGAAGTCAGTTCTTTATCCGTTCCCGAATTCTGAATGGACCAGGTAGCTCCTCCATCCGCAGTCTTTACAATTATGCCATACATGCCAACAGCATAGCCAATGCTGGCAGAGGAGAAATAAATTGAAGCCAGTTCCACCGAAGTTCCTGAATTCAGGCTCGTCCAGTTGTTGCCTCCGTTGGTTGTTTTGAGTATTGTGCCGTACCATCCGACTGCGAAACCGGTATTCTGGTCAGTAAAAAACACGGAATTCAGATGATGATCTGTTCCTGAATTCAGGCTCGTCCAGTTAGTCCCTCCGTCGGTTGTTTTTACAATAGTACCGTACCAGCCAACAGCATACCCAAGCTCAGGGCTAGAGAAAAAAACCGAATTAAGGAACTGAGCTGTCCCTGTGTTCTGTTTAACCCAGGTATTTCCCCCATCGGCTGTTTTGTAAACAAAACCTGCTTCACCGGCTATATACCCTGTATTGACATCAGTGAAATAAGCAGAGGAAAATTCATTGCCTGCAGGATAGGGGTTCAGCCATTTCCAGTCCTGGGCCTCTGTAAGTAAAGAAGCAAGTATCAGGGCTAACGAAAGAAACATTGTTTTCATAGAATGAGGTTTTTTATTTTCGACTGGTTTTCGGTGAAGCTGTTTTTCAGATCCTTTCCTTTTTTACTTGTTCAGCAATAATGCCGGCCATAATTTTGGCCCCGGCTTCATCGGGATGCACTCCGTCGGGAAAGAGTTCGGGTCTTCCCCTCATGGTATGGTTGAGGTCGATGAGTGTAAAATCATTGGTTTTTCCCAGTTTTAAAATAATGGGAATGACCCCGTGCACAATGGTCGAATCGTCAATACTCCAGGCCATTTTAAATACAGGAGGGGGCAGGCATACATAGATCCGCGGACAAGGTTTAATGGTCTTTATCGTATCGATCATTGCCTGGAAATCCTTCTCGAACCGCAAGGCATTCCAGTTGAAGTTCTTGGAATCGTTGGTCCCCAGGGCGATAATAACTATATCTGGAACTGAAGCGAGGACATTGTAAAAATCCTTACATTTCCAGTAGGGGAGGTCGCTTTGTTTTAACATGGTTGCCCCGCTCCGCCCGCAGTTAATAACATGGTAACCGGGGCCGAGTATCTGCCCCAGGATCACGGGGTAAGCGGTCCTGCTCTGATCGTTCATTCCTGCGCCTTCGGTAATGCTGTCACCAACACAGACAACCCTGGTATCGCGCCTGCAGGAGACAAAAAGCAATCCGCAGACACAGATAAAAAGAAATAAGGTAGCTCTCATCGGATTTGGGTTATTGTTAATTTGTTTTCACTTCTGGTTAAAATGCTTTCTGAAAAACAGCAGCTGGTATTCAACCGCATTGGCCCAGTATTCCCAGGTATGCGCCCCGGGCCGTTGAACATAATCATGAGGGATTTTCATTGCAAGCAGTTTTTTATGTAACGTCTCATTGACTTGGTAAAAGAAATCATCGGTCCCGCATTCTATCATCATTGCAACAGCCTGAGAAGGGTAATCATCAACCATGTTTACGACACTCATATTCTTCCAGTTAAGGCTGT
>JAPLDN010000125.1 GCA_026391755.1 Bacteroidota bacterium | reverse complement strand
TATTCGAAGCAGTGAAGGTGGATCTTCACGCCGGCCTCGCTCAGGGTTTTGATCTTGTAGTATACATCGATCACACCGCCATAATCGGGAGGGTAGGGAATGTCGAATGATACGATATGAAGGTGTTGTTCCATCAGTTTGCTTTCAGATTTTCCAAAACGCCCATCAGCGTTTTCTCTTCATTTTCCCAGCAGAGGTCATCAGCCGCCCGCCTGAGGTTTTGCCTGTAAAGTTCCAGCCTTTCGGTGTTCATCAGCATGGCGTCAAGACGGCCTGCCAGGTAGCGGGGTTCGTGGTTTTCTATTGTTTCTCCAATGAAATATTTGTCAACAATGGCTTTCATCTCGGGGAAAGGGGATGTGAGCACAGGCACCTCGGCCTGGATATAATCCATGAATTTATTAGGCAGAGCATAATGATAGTTGAGACTTACGTCTTTTTCTATCGAAAGGCCCAGGTCGGCAATCAGGGTTATGGCATGAAGATCCTGGAAAGGGACCTGTCCAAGGAAAATGACTTTCCCCTTTACGTTCTGTTCGGCCGCAAACTTTTTAATCTTTTCAATTACGTCACCGGTACCTGCAATGACAAGCTTTGCATCGGTCCTCAAAAATTTCATTGCCTGTATGGCCTCCTCCAGTCCGCGGTCAACATTCACGGCACCCTGGTAAAGTATTACTTTCTCGCCGGGTTCAATGCCAAACTTCGCCTTGTCAGCGGCATGCATGGCACCACGCCGGAAAGGGACATTCCTGATCACAGTGACCGGTAAACTGTATTCCTGTTCGTATAACCTGGCTATGCTCTGGTTCACTGCAATAACTGCTTTAAGTTTTGGGAAAATATAATCCTCAATGGCTTTCCATATCCGGGTCGTGAGCTTGCGCCCTATCAGTTCGGGCACGCCTCTGAAATATTCATGGCAGTCATGCAGCAGGGAGACCTTTCTTCCGAAGAAGCTCTTCCATCTTAAAGCAGTGAAGCATCCTGCAAGGGTATCCAGGTCGTTGGAAACGATGAGGTCGGTTTGCCTGCCCATCAGCAGGAAAAATAAGCGCAGGTTGTAATTGGCGTAAAACAGCGGGCCTTTGTCAAAACTCAGTCTCATCCGGTGCATGTTGTAAGCTCGTGTTGCGAGAGGAAGGCTGTTTTTTCGCAGCCTGCCCACCAGCATCACATCGTAACCGGCTTTGCCAAGCGCAATGCAGGTTCGGTGAACCCTCTGGTCGGTAGTCAGGTCGTTGGTAACCGAAACAATGGCTTTCTGCATAAGGTTGTTGGTCCCGGGTTTACTTAGCAAAGTTAATTTTTTTACTTTTGATGCATGCAAGTACTTGAGAACATCTCCCTGAAACCATATAACACCTTTGGAATTGACGTTAAGGCAAAGTATTTTGCCGTTTTGCATTCTGATAATGAGATTGCCGCTTTTTTCAGCGCCCTGACCGAGGAACGTATGCCGTATCTTGTCCTTGGAGGCGGAAGCAACGTGCTTTTTACCAAAGATTTCGATGGCAGCGTGGCCTGTATCCGCAGTAAAGGTATTGTCAAACTGATGGAGGATGAGAACTATGTTTACCTTAAGATCGCAGCAGGAGAGGTCTGGGATGATGTGGTGAACTATGCAGTCGGGAATGGCTTGGGTGGGATAGAAAACCTTTCTCTTATCCCGGGCAATGCGGGAACCGGGCCTGTCCAAAACATAGGGGCCTATGGTGTGGAGCTTAAAGATGTCTTATATTCGGTGGAAGTAGCCGATGTTATCGCCCGGCATTACCGGGCTTTCAGGCCGGCCGACTGTGAATTCGGGTACCGGAAAAGCATATTTAAAAACCAGGGGAAGAGCCGTTTTGTCATCACCAGCCTTTGCCTGAAACTTGATAAGCATCCTGTTCTGAAGCTTGATTACGGTGATATCCGCAAGGAACTGGAAAAAGCCGGGATCAAAGACCCGACGATATCGGCAGTCAGGGATGTAATTATAAAGATCCGCAGCAGCAAAATCCCCGATCCGTCAATCATGGGAAATGCCGGGAGCTTTTTTATGAATCCTGTTGTTTCTGCGGATGAGTATGCCCGTTTGATCATTGAGTTTCCCGTTATGCCTTCCTTCAAAATCGGGGAAGATGTCAAAATACCAGGGGCCTGGCTAATCGAACAATGCGGTTTCAAAGGCAAACGTTTCGGCAACGCAGGCGTGCATAAAGACCAGCCCCTGGTGCTTGTAAATTACGGTTCTGCAACCGGTGTGGAAATTCTTGTCCTTGCCGAAAAAATAATTGATTCTGTTCAGGAGAAATTCGGCATCAGGCTTGAGAAAGAGGTGAATATCTTTTAGCAGACCTTCAGCGCCCCGATGATATCCCTGGCCGAAGGGATGTTATGACGGTCGAGGTATTCGTTGATGCCTTTGACGATTTTAGGGGCGACCATGGGGTCGATTAAATTCGCGGTGCCTACCTGTATCACCGAAGCTCCTGCAAGCATGAATTCAATGGCGTCGGTGGCATTCATGATCCCGCCTAATCCAACGATGGGAACATCCACGGCCTTGAATACCTGCCATACCATGCGCAAGGCAACAGGTTTGATAGCGGGGCCTGATAATCCTCCTGTAATGGTTGAAATCACAGGCTTTTGCGTTTCGGCATTGATAGCCATTCCCAGCAAGGTATTGATCAGGGTAAGCACATCGGCACCCCCGTCAACCACGGCTTTGGCCATCTCGCTGATGCTGGTGACATTGGGAGAAAGTTTCACCATCAGCACTTTTTTGTAAACATCGCGCACAGCCCTGGTGACTTCGGTTGCAGTGGACGGGACAACGCCAAAAGCCATTCCCCCTTCCTTGACGTTGGGGCAGGAGATGTTCAGTTCTATTGCGGGGATACCTTCCAGCTCATTGATCCTTTCGGCCACCTTCACGTATTCTTCAATGGTTGAACCTGAAACGTTGACTATGATTTGGGTATTGAGATCTTTTAATCCCGGGTAGATGACTTCGCAGAAATGATCGACGCCCTTGTTCTGAAGGCCTACCGAATTGAGCATTCCCGACGGGGTTTCAGCCATCCGGGGGTATTTGTTTCCATTGCGGTTGGAACCCGTCACCGCCTTCACGAAAATGCCTCCAAGCAGGCCAAGGTCATAAAAGTCCCTGAACTCCTCACCATACCCGAAACAGCCGCTCGCGGTCGTCACCGGGTTTTTGAACTCCATGCCTGCAATGCTAATTTTCAGGTCAGCCATTGGATTGCCATTTTAGTCTTGCGGCGTCAAAAACGGGCCCTTCAATACATACACGTTCATTACCCTTATCGGTCTGAGTGATGCAGCATAAACATACCCCGTAACCGCAGGCCATGAAATTTTCAAGCGACACTTCGCAGGCTACTCCTTTTTCTGCAGCCAGTTTTGAAACAGCATGCATCATTGCATCCGGACCGCAGCAATAGATCCTGTCGTAGGGCAGGGGAGACTGTTTGAATACCGAATGCTGCGTTACGAAACCCTTTTCTCCCATGCTGCCGTCGTCGGTGCTGAGATAAACCTTGCCAAACTTCGAATATTCATCGATCTGGGACACCTCATCCGCCGACCTGAATCCAACAAGGAAATCGGGCCTTATGTTTTTTTTGTTAAGATAGTCGCCCATGAACATCAGGGGGGCAACGCCTGCCCCTCCTCCAACAAGTAAAACCTTATGGGTAGCAGGCACTGAAAATGAGTTCCCCAGGGGGTATACGAGATTGAGAGTGTCGCCGGGAGCAAGCATTCCCATATGCCTCGTACCTTCTCCCTTGACCTGGACAAGCAGTCTCAGGGTGTTAGTTGAATAATCAACGAAATGGATAGAAAATGGCCTCCTCAGGAAAGTTGAAGGGGAATTATGAACAAGCACCTGAACAAATTGCCCGGGAAGTATCTCGGGCAATGGCACAGCTGCCTTAAGTTCTAAAATAAAATGTCGTGTATTGAGCCTGGTGTTGCCTACAACTTGAAAATCATGTGCAAACTTCTTCATTGGCAGATAAAATATGCGTTTTAGCTGCCGAGCCTGGTCTGAGCCTCGCGTATGACCTCTTTGAATTTTCTGAGAATACGGTCCCATTCCTTGAACAGCTCGTCGCTTTTCACGCTTACCTGGCTTGCATTGGCCACTTCGCTTACCAGTTTGATTTTATAAGCCAGGGGATCGGTGGAGGCCAGCTTGACTATGATCCTTGTACGTATAGTCTTTTGTTTGAATGTCTGCACCACCCATGCCGTACGGAGGTACCCGGTGTTTTTATCGGTGACTTCGATCACATCGAAATATGTAGTGATGATCTGGCTCAGGAGTTTCCATGCATCATCTTCCTTTTTGGTTGTTTTGATTTCAATGTCGACATTGGCCACATCAGTGGCTTCCGATGCGTCATAAGCATCGTCTTTCTCCATCTGGTAAAAATAAGTTTTGGGAGGGGCGCTGTAATCGGGTTTGTTGCAGAATTCGATAAGGCCGATGAGGTAACCGATTTTTTCCACTTTGACATTTACGCAGGCATACGAAGGAATTGTAATTTCAAGCTGACCCGAGCCCATCAGTTTCCCGTCGACAAAAATCTTCGCATCAGGTTCTGAAACAGTAAAGCGGACAACTTTTTTCCCGGCTGTGGCCGAAAGGCTTAAAGCTATAATTGCAAATACCAGCAAACTGACTTTTAATATGGCTTTCATAGAATTTGTTTTTCAATATCCAATATTACGAAATTATTCGGTCTTTTTTTTCTTTGGTGCTTTTTTTACAGGTTTTATTTCCGCTGCAATTTCCTCCGTTTCCACTTCAGCAGCTTCCTCCGTTTTCACTTCGGCAGTTTCATTATTTGCCGCCCCGGCCTTTTCTTCTTCAGGCTCTGTGAAATCGAGAAGGTTTTGCGTTTGTAAAGTGTTATACCAGCTCACCATCTTGCGGATGTCCGAAACATAAACCC
>JAPLDN010000096.1 GCA_026391755.1 Bacteroidota bacterium | reverse complement strand
GCGGGCATTGAAGTCACTGTCAAAGATACTATTTGCAGGCAGGTTTCTCACCGTGAACCAAGCCTCAGGCAGTTCAGCAGGAAATTCAGCAAGATCGTGTTTGTAGCAGGTAAACGTTCATCAAACGGGAGTGTCCTTTTCAATGTATGCCGGCAGGAAAACCCAAACACTTTTTTTGTAAGTTCTCCTGAAGAGATTTTTGAACGCTGGTTTGAGCCGGGTGACTCTGTCGGGATCTGCGGTGCCACTTCCACCCCCATGTGGCTTATGAAAAATGTTGAAAGAAAACTTTTATCCCTCTGATTTTGAAAGTAACCTTCCTTGGAACCGGAACCTCACAGGGTGTGCCTGTTATTGGCTGTCATTGCAAAGTGTGCAGTTCAACCGACCGCCGCGACCAACGCCTGAGGTCATCTATCCTTGTCGAATGGGATGATTGCAGGATCGTCGTGGATTGCGGCCCGGATTTCAGGCAGCAGATGCTGGTCAATAAGGTTGACAGTATTGATGCCATTCTTGTAACGCATGGGCATAAGGATCATCTGGGTGGATTGGATGATGTGCGTGCGTACAATTATATTTTGAAAAGGCCTGTTGATGTATATGCCGAAAAAAACGTGCAGGCGATCATCAGGATGGAATACTCATATGCTTTTGAAAAGGAACCTTATCCCGGCGTACCCGAAATACTGCTTCATGACCTGGTTAACAAGCCTTTTATTGTTTTAGGCCTGCCTGTGATCCCGATCAGGGCAGTACACTTCAATAAACGGCATTTTGTTTTCGGGTTCAGGTTTAATGATTTCACATATATTACTGATGCTGTCAGAATCTCATCCGCAGAAAAAGAAAAAATAAAAGGTTCAAAAGTTATTGTGCTGAATTCACTGAGGAAAGAAAAACATTATTCCCATTTTAACCTTGAAGAAGCGTTAAGCCTGATAAGGGAACTTCAACCCGAGCAGGGCTATCTCACCCATATAAGCCACCAGATGGGAACCTGCAGGGAGGTTTCCGGGCTATTGCCTGGAAATGTGATGCTTGCTTACGATGGCCTTTCATTTAGTATTGCTGACTCATTTTAACACGCTTCAGAGTAAGCATGTTCATCGGGTTGCTTCCAAGCCCCGTGATCCCTTTCCTAACAAACCTTAATACCTGGTCATAGTAAAGAACTACTATGGGAGATTCTTCCATAACGATCTTTTCCATTTGTCTGTAAATGCCATAGCGCACCGAATCGTCGACCTGGTGCATTGCCAGATCATATAGCCGGTCAAATTCAGGGCTTGTGAAATGAGTATAATTTGGCCCTCTTGGGCAGAAGTTCTGGGTCAGGAACATCAGCAGATAGTTCTCAGCATCAGGATAATCGGCAATCCATGAAGCCCTGAAAAAAGTCAGGCGGGCTTCAGCCTTCATTTGTTTGACCGCCGCAGGAGTGCTGATTTCAATCTTCATCTCTATCCCAAGGCAGTCAAGCTGCTGCTGAATATGCTTACAAAAATCCAGATAATCGGGCGTGGAAACCAATGTCACGGAAGGCATACCCTTTCCACCTGGAAAACCAGCCTCGGCCAGAAGTTTTCTTGCCCTTTCAATATCATAAGTATAATACACTTGTGAGGAATCGAACGCAGGCAGTCCTTTAGGTATTACTCCGTTTACACCGGGGCTTCCGATATTATTTCTCAGGTAAGTGATCATCTTATTCCGGTCAAAGGCCAGGTTTATTGCCTGCCTCACCCGTTTGTCTTTCAGGGGATTTGGTTTTCCGCCGACTGTTTCCTGATCCATTAGGAAACCAAGGTATTCCGTATTGAGGTATGGCTGTGTAAGCAATTCAACGCTGGATTTATATTTTGGCTGAAGCCTGCCCTGTTTGGTAAGCAGCTCATCCTTATAGGACGGGTCAAGGCCTGAAATAAAATCCAGCCTGCCTGTAACAAACTCAAGAAATGCCGACTGCTTGTCGGACAAAAAGCTTATGCTTACCGCGTTAAGAAAAGGGAGCCTGGTGTTCCCTTCAGTTTCAAAATACGAAGGGTTCCTTACCAGTACAAGCTTTACGCCTTCCTTCCAGTATTTGAACATAAAAGGCCCTGTTCCTAAAGGGTGCCGGCGGAAACCTTCCCCGTAATATTTAACGGCTTCCTGAGGCACCACAGAAGCATATTGCATTGCAAGCATTGACAGAAAGGGAGGAAATGGTTTTCTAAGCAGTATCACAAGAGTGCTGTCGTCGGGGGCACTGAATGCCGGGCTGCTATCGGCTCTTGCAACATAATCGAATATCCAGGCGCCGGGAGATACGGTAGCCGGGTCGAGGATCCTGTTAAAGCTGTATATAAAATCTGCTGCCGTCACCTGCCTTCCATTCCTGGAGTGAAATACAGGGTCATTATGGAAGTATACGTCTTTCCGAAGATGAAACCGGTATTCCAGGCCATCGGTCCGTATTTCCCATGAACCGGCGATGCAGGGCATTATTTCAAGATTATCATCCATCTATCCTAAGACTACCTGATTCCCTAATTTCTGAAAATAAGATGAAACATCTCAACCTGGCTGTTCTTGTGCTTTTAACCCTGACCATGACAGTGCAAGCTCAATTTGACCCAAAAACATCAGGAGCATACAGCTGCTTTCTCAGGAAATCGTCAATGCAGGAACTTCCTTACCTTCCATCCCAGGCGAATACTGCCGGGCCTCATGCGTATGATGTTCTGAAGTATACTATAAATGCAGATCTATACCACTGTTATACTTCGCCATATCCTCATGATTTTAATGCCAGTGTTAAGATCCGTTTTAAAGCCGACAGCGTAATTAAAAGCATTAAACTGGATGCTGCCTATGCTTCCCTGCAGATCGATTCGGTAAAACTTGCGTCAACTTCCTTTTCACATTCGGGAAACATTCTTACGGTAATCCTTGACCGTACGTATAACCCGGGTGAAATTGCAGAGATACTGGTATATTACAGGCATAAAAATGTGACTGATAATGCGTTTTATGTTTCGGGAGGCTTCGTATTTACCGACAGCGAACCGGAAGGTGCACGACATTGGTTCCCATGTTATGACTCTCCATCCGATAAAGCTTTACTGGATCTTACTGCAAAGGTTCCGGCAAATGTTAAACTTGGTTCAAACGGAAGGCTGGCCGATTCGACAGTCATTGCCGACACAATATTCTATCACTGGGTCAGCTCAAACAGTGTAGCCACTTACCTGGTGGTGATGACGTCAAAAGTAAACTTCAACCTGGATATCAAATATTATCATAAGATCACGAATCCGGCCGACAGTGTTCCTATACGTTTTTATTATAATGCCGGGGAATCCCCTTATGCCTGTGAAGGCCTGATTGATTCAATGACAACCTATTATTCCAGGAACTGGTGTGAGCATCCTTTTGAAAAGAACGGTTTTGCCACTCTGAACAACCAGTTTGCCTGGGGTGGAATGGAAAACCAGACCCTTACAAGCTTTTGTCCGAACTGCTGGGAAGCCAGTCTGATGGCACATGAGTTTGCCCACCAGTGGTACGGAGATATGATCACATGTGATACCTGGGCTGATATTTGGTTAAATGAAGGTTTTGCGACATGGTCTGAAGCTTTTTGGAGGGAAAGTTCAGGTGGGTATATCGCATATCTTAATGACATCCAAAGTTACGCCTCTTCGTATCTTTCGGGAAACCCGGGATGGGCCATCTCAAATCCTGATTGGGCCATTAACACCCCTTCAGTAAATGTCCTCTTTAACTGGAGTATTACTTATTGCAAAGGCGCATGCGTACTTCACCAACTGAGGTATGTCATAGGAGATTCGTTGTTTTTCAAAGTTCTGCAAACTTATACTACAGATACAAATTATAAGTATAAATCAGCGACCATAGCAAATTTCAGCCAGGAGGTCAACAGGGTAACAGGCCAGAACTATGACTGGTTTTTCAATGAATGGATTTTCACTCCCAATAATCCGGTTTATGCGAATACCTATCAATTCTCAAACCATGGAGGCGGTAACTGGCGGGTTGATTTTTATGCAAAACAGGTACAAAATAATGCCGCGTTTTTCAAAATGCCTCTCAAGCTTAAGATCCATTTCACAGATAACTCGGATACACTGATCAATGTCATGAATTATTACAATGGACAGGCATATCAATGGGTATTTGGCAAACAGCCACAATCGTTTTATTTCGATCCTGACAATGAGATCGTCCTTAAACAAGCTGCAACTGTCGTTGGAGTGCCTGAGAGAGGAGGATTCGAGGGTATTGTACTGGGCCAAAACACCCCAAACCCTTCTGATTTAAAAACAACGATTCCATTTGTATTGCCTTCACCCGCGGAAGCCAGTATAAGCATAATGAATACACTTGGTATAGAAGTGTGGCAAACCGGCACATTGAATTACACAGCTGGTGCACATTCGGTTGAGGCGGATCTGAGCACCCTGCCTTCGGGAGTCTACATTTACATACTGAAGACAGATGGCCGCAGCTATTCAGGAAAAATGGTGATCAGCAGGTAGCAACATTAAGGTTTGCCCGGGTTCAGTAGTTCAGGTCGAGCGGCACTTTAACAAGGTTCTGGCTTAAAGCTTCCAGGCTGACCTCTTTCATCTCTTCAATATAATGAAAGGTCAGACCTTCAATATAGTCGGCTTTGATATCCTCTATATCCCTGCGGTTTTCCTTAGAAAGAATGATATCCTTAATTTTGGCCCGCTTTGCAGCGAGAATCTTCTCTTTGATCCCACCAACCGGAAGAACTTTACCCCTCAGGGTGATCTCCACTGTCATCGCAATTCTTTCCTTTACCTTCCTTTGTGAAAACGCAGAAGCGAGGGCAGTAAAAATCGTGATCCCTGCCGAAGGGCCGTCTTTAGGCGTTGCGCCTTCAGGCACATGAATATGAACATTCCATTTTGAGAAAACATCCACGGGAATATTAAAGTCGGAGGAATGGGCTTTTAAATAGGCCAGGGCTATACTGGCCGATTCTTTCATAACATCTCCAAGATTCCCTGTCAGAGCAAGGTCTCCTTTCCCGCGGCTCAGGCTTACTTCCACGAAAAGTATCTCACCACCAGCCGAGGTCCATGCAAGCCCGGTAACCACGCCTGCTATTTCATTGGTAATGTAACGTTCCGACTGAAATATTGGGACCCCCAGGATTCGCTTCAGATCTTCAGAGCTTATCTTTTTATTGTATTGTTCGTTGGAGACAATGGCTCTGGCTTTATTCCTGATGACTTTTGCAATGTTTTTCTCCAGCGTCCTG
>JAPLDN010000233.1 GCA_026391755.1 Bacteroidota bacterium | reverse complement strand
ACGAAAGTGAACTTGCAGCCATGAATGCGAGGGGAGATATTGAAATAGTAGGGACGCCGGCTAAGGTATGGATGGGTGTCCCCTTGATCGTTAATGAAAAAGTATTCGGGGTTATGGCCGTTCAGAGTTACACCGACCCTGAGCAGTTTACCGAAAGAGAACTCGATCTGCTTAACATCGTGGCCGGGCAGATCTCAACAATGATCTCCCGTAGGGCAGCCGAAGATGATGTTGCCCGGCAGAAAGCCTATCTTGAGCAGCTTTTCGAGGCCAGCATGGAAGCGATCATCACGATCGACAACAACGGTATCGTGCTAACTGTTAACTCTGAATTTACCAAATTGTTCGGTTACCTGCCCGAAGAAATCATCGGCGCGAATGTTGATGAAAAAATCACCAACCAGGAGATCATGGACGAAGCTCTTGCAGTAACCCGCAAGGCGACAACCGGAGGTGTTTCTGAAATGGAAACCCGAAGGGCTCATAAAGACGGCCGGCTCATCGATGTATCAATCATTGTCACTCCCATAAGTCTGCAAGGCGAAATAGTTGGTGCTTACGGCATTTACCGGGATATTACCGACCGGAAAAGAATTGAAAAGAACATGGTCGCCGCAAAAGAAAAGGCAGAGGAGTCGGACCGCCTGAAATCAGCATTTCTGTCGAATATGTCACATGAGATCAGGACCCCGATGAACGCAATTATCGGGTTCTCAACCCTGCTTTCAGACCCTTCGGCAACCGATGAAGAAAGACAGGAATTTATCAGGATCATCAAGGAAAGGGGCAACGACCTGATGAGGATCATGGATGACATTATCGACATTGCAAAGATCGAAGCGGGCCAGGTTAAAATAGAGATCAGGGAATGCCCTGTGAACACTTTGCTTTCTTCACTCTTCTCCACCATGAATGAAGTCAGGAAGAAACTCCTGAAGACTCATGTCGACCTCAGATTTAAGCCGTTTTCACCTGATAAGGATTTCACTATACTTACCGATGGCAACCGTTTAAGACAAGTCCTTTCCAATCTTATTGAAAATTCGTTCAAATTCACCGACCAGGGCTTTGTCGAATTCGGATATACTTTTAAGACAGAGGAAAATTCGGGTCCTGTAATAGAATTTTTCGTCAGGGATTCAGGTATTGGCATACCCATTGATAAGCAACAGGTAATTTTTGAAAGGTTTAGACAGGCCGATGATACGAGTACCAGGAAATACGGAGGAACCGGCCTCGGCCTTACTATATGTAAAAACCTGATGAGCCTGCTTAACGGGGATATAAGGCTTGAATCGGAAACAGGTCAGGGTGCAACATTTTATATTTCACTGCCCCTCACTACAATTGCCAGTAAATCAGTTGCAAAACCCGCCCCAAAGCAAATGCCTGAATATTCAGGTGTACTTGCAAACAAAACAGTCCTGGTCGTGGAAGATGAGGAATCCAACTATTTCCTGCTTGAAAGAATATTGAGACGTACTGCCGCAAACGTTTTGTGGGCAAAGAATGGCATTGATGCCATCGAAATGGCAGAGAAAGGTAATATCGACCTGGTGCTTATGGATGTGAGAATGCCTGTAATGGACGGTTATGAAGCCACCGGGGAGATCCGTAAATTCAATAAAACTATCCCTATAATCGCCCAAACGGCTTATGCCTTAAAGGGTGAAAAAGAGCGGAGCACAGCGGCAGGTTGTGACGGCTATATTTCCAAACCCATTGACCCAAAGGAATTCCTTGAAACAATAATCAGGTTTATTAAACCCGACAGATAAGATGCAGGTTCCCGCCGGGAAAAGATTCTCCCTCAGGGAGAGAAAGCGCAGCTTCTATTTTGCATTCAAAGGGATTGCAATAGTAGTAAGCACACAGCATAACTTCAGGCTACACCTTATTGCCTTCGTACTTGTTATTACAGCCGGTATCGTCTTCAGCATCAGTCCTGCCGAATGGTGTATTTTGCTTCTTGCCTCAGCCCTGGTTTTAAGTCTTGAGATCCTCAACACTGCTATTGAATTCCTTGTGGATATCGTATCGCCTCAATACCATGAGAAGGCGGGCAGGATAAAAGACCTCTCGGCAGCTTCAGTGCTTGTGGCAGCAATCATTGCAGCAACAGCCGGGATTATCATTTTCACCAAATACTTTCTTGCATTCTTCAGCACATCATCAGTAATCAGATAAAAAATTTTAATTAAACAGGTATGAAAAAAACAACGATTTTACTGCTCATTGTGGCTACCATAGTTGCATGGTCCTGTAAAAGGGAGAAAGAGGCAGCCGGAGAAAAAGCCCCTCTCATAACAAAAAATACTGTTAAAGTCCAGGGAGACCTCATGACTCCTGAAGTCCTGTGGGCTTTCGGAAGAATATCAGAACCTGCTGTTTCACCCGATAAAAAGCAAATACTTTACGGGGTCAGTTATTACAACCTTGAGCAGAACAAAGGCAACCGTGAACTCTTCCTGATGGATATTGACGGGAAGAACAACCGACAGATCACGCATACACCTTTTAGTGAGAACCAGGCGGAATGGTCGGCCGACGGTAAAAAAATCCGCTTCCTTTCCTCCGAAAGCGGTTCCATGCAGCTGTGGGAAATGAACACCGACGGCAGCGACAGGCTGCAGATGACCGATATCCCCGGCGGGATCAGCGGGTACCGCTTCTCGCCTGATGAGAAAAAACTTCTTTATACTGCGGATGTCGCCGCCGATAAGCCATTGCAGGACCTGTACAAGGATCTTCCGAAAGCTACTGGAAAGATCTATAATGATTTTATGTACAGGCATTGGGATACCTGGGTGGAGTCATACAGCCATGTTTTCGTTGCTGATTTTGCAAAGACGATGATAAAAACCGGTACCGATATTCTGAAAGATGAGCCCTATGAATGCCCGCTTCAGCCTTTCGGCGGTATGGAGCAGATCACATGGAGCCCCGATAGTAAGACCATCGCTTATACCTGCCGCAAGAAAAAAGGCGTTGCCTATACCCTTTCCACTAATTCCGACATCTACCTTTACCAGGTTGATAAAGGTTCAACTGCTAACCTTACCGAAGGCATGATGGGGTATGATGTCGCCCCGGTTTATTCACCCGACGGGACAAAACTGGCCTGGCAGAGTATGGAGAGGGATGGTTATGAATCGGATAAAAACCGGCTGTTCGTTTATGATTTCAACACAAAAGCAAAAGCTGATTATTCAAAGGACTTCGACCAGAGTTCCGAAGGCCTGGCCTGGAGCGACGACAGTAAATCGATCTTTTTCATCAGCGATTTTCACGCCACCGACGAACTTTACCAACTAAGGCTTGCCGATGGGAAGATCCGTAAGATCACCGAAGGCATTCATAACTATACCGGTGTGATCCCGGCAGGGGATAAATTAATTGCTACCAGGGTATCCATGTCTTCACCCCCTGAAATTTATTCGGTGGACGCGGCCAATGGGACAGACACCCAGCTGAGTTTTGAAAACAAGGAAATACTTGACCAGCTTGCCCTGGGCAAAGTAACCCAGAGATGGCTCAAAACGACTGATAACAAGATGATGCAAACATGGGTTATTTACCCGCCTCATTTTGATTCAACGAAGGTATACCCCACCCTGCTGTATTGTGAAGGCGGCCCACAAAGTACGGTAAGCCAGTTCTGGTCGTTCCGCTGGAACTTCCAGATGATGGCCGCTAACGGGTATATCATCGTCGCCCCCAACCGCCGTGGACTGCCAGGCTTCGGAAAAGAGTGGAATGAACAGATCAGCGGTGATTACGGCGGGCAGAACATGAAGGACTACCTCAGCGCGATCGATGCGCTCTGCAAGGAGAAGTATGTCAATAAGGACAAACTGGGATGCGTGGGAGCCAGCTACGGGGGATTCTCGGTATACTGGCTTGCAGGGAACCATAATAAAAGGTTTAAAGCCTTTATTGCCCATGACGGGATGTTCAACCTTGAAGCACAATATCTTGAAACTGAAGAAATGTGGTTTGTTAACTGGGACCTTGGCGGACCTTTCTGGGATAAAAATAATAAGATCGCCCAGCGTTCCTATGCCACCTCTCCCCATAAATTCATACGGAACTGGGATGCTCCTATTCTTGTGATCCACGGAGGTCTGGATTTCAGGATTTCCTATACACAGGGAATGCAGGCATTCGATGCTGCCCTTCTAAGGGGAATCCCTGCTGAGTTCCTCTTCTTCCCCAACGAAAACCATTGGGTGCTTAAACCCCAGAATGGTATTCTCTGGCAACGGACTTTCTTTAACTGGCTTGATCGCTGGCTAAAATAACCGCTATGGAAGAACAGATAAGGAAAGCCGCGGGCCTCATCCTGAATTCGAGGTATACCACGGCGTTTACGGGTGCGGGGATTTCCGTGGAAAGCGGGATTCCTCCCTTCAGGGGCAATGAAGGGCTCTGGAACAAATATGACCCGAGATTTCTTGAAATTTCTTACTTCATAAACAATCCTCTGGAGTCCTGGAAGGTCATCAAGGAGATCTTTTATGATTTCTTCGGACAGGCAAAACCAAATAAGGCCCACCTTGCTCTTGCCGCAATGGAAAAGAAAGGCCTCCTTGGAAAAATCATCACCCAGAATATCGACAACCTGCACCAGGAAGCAGGTTCTGTTGAGGTTTGCGAATTCCACGGCAACTCCAGGAGGCTTGTGTGCCTGGAATGCCGGAGAAAATACCCCTCCGACGGCATGAGCCTTGACCACCTTCCTCCCACCTGCCGTGAATGCGGGGGGATACTGAAACCCGATTTTGTTTTCTTCGGGGAAGGGATTCCGCAGGGAGCCATAACCTGCTCATATGATGCGGCAGGACTGGCGGATGTGTTCCTGATCATCGGCACTACAGGCGAGGTGATGCCTGCAAACCAGATCCCATTTATAGCCAAATCGGCAGGCAGCAAGATCATAGAGATCAATACTGAACCATCAAACTTCACAGGAAGCATAACCGATGTCTTTATTCGGGGTAAAGCCGGGGAAGTAATGCAGAAATTAGCAATTGAATTATTTACCGCGTCCCTGGATAATGATAAGGATGGTATAAATGAGAATTTTGAAGTCCATGGCCAGTGACATATTCTCAATGTAAAGCAGGTCGAATTTAAGACGTTCGATCATTTGTTCAAGGTTCTCTGCGTACCCGTATTTTACCTGCCCCCAGGAAGTAATCCCTGGCTTTACCTTGTGCAGAAGTTTGTAATGCGGTGCTCTCTGGGTAACCAGGTTAATGTAATACTGCCGCTCGGGACGGGGGCCAACAATGCTCATTTCACCTTTTAATACGGTGTAAAACTGCGGCACCTCATCAATGCGGAATTGGCGTAAAACCTTACCCACACGGGTTATCCTCGGATCATCCTTGGAAGAAAGCTGTGGGCCGTTCTTCTCTGCATCCTGTATCATGGTCCTGAACTTATACATGATAAAGGGTTTGCCCCTCAGCCCTATCCTTTCCTGCTTGAAAAACACAGGTCCCGATGTCGTCAGTTTAATGATAAGACCTGTAATAATGATTACCGGTAACAGC
>JAPLDN010000105.1 GCA_026391755.1 Bacteroidota bacterium | reverse complement strand
GTGACCTCCAGGACAAAGCCAAGGCCGAAACCCGTCTTAATGAACTCCTCAAGGAGTCGGAACTGAATATGCTCAAGTCCCAGATCAACCCCCATTTCCTGTTTAACAGCCTGAACTCTATCAGTTCCTTAACTATAACAGACCACGGCAAAGCACAGTAGATGGTGGTAAAACTTTCGGAATTCCTCCGATACAGTGTTACCTCAAATATCAATACCTTCACGACACTGGACAAGGAAATGCAAAACATCCAGCGATACCTTGAGATAGAAAAGATCCGTTTCGGGGATAAACTCGTTTTCGAATTTGAAATGTCCCCAGGATGTTCTACAAGACACATCCCGGTGATGATACTGCAGCCATTGTTTGAAAATGCAATAAAACACGGGGTTTATGAAAGTACAGAACCGGTGAAAGTCCTTACAAGCTGCAGCACCTTTGAGGATTATTTCGAGATCAGGATCATCAACGACTTCGATCCTGCCGCACCGGCAAGAAAGGGCTCGGGGATCGGTTTGAGAAACATACGTGAACGATTGAGGCTTATGTTCCGCAATGATTCCCTGCTGAAAACTTCCGTTACAAATAATGTGTTCCAGGTAGTATTGACAATTCCAAATGAACCTGTTGAAAATACCCTTAATCAATGACATACAAAGCAATTATCATCGATGATGAGAAGCCTGCGAGAGATATCATCAGGACTTTTCTTAAGGACTTTAGCGAGATTGAACTTCTTACCGAATGTTCGGATGGATTTGCAGGACTCAAAGCCATCCAGGACCTGAAACCCGACCTGGCTTTCCTTGATATCCAGATGCCTAAACTTACAGGTTTTGAAGTTCTTGAACTGATTGATAACCCGCCGCTCATCATTTTCAGCACGGCCTATGACCAATATGCGATAAGGGCATTCGAGATGAATGCCACCGATTATATCCTTAAACCCTATTCGAGGGAAAGGTTTGCCCAGGCTGTCGGAAAAGTTATTGCCAAACTTCAGAGTGGTATTTCAATCCAGCCGGAAGTTCAAAAAATAATTTCGTCTGCGGATGAAAAAGAGGAATTGTTAAACCGGATTGCCGTTAAAACAAGGCATAAAGTACATGTGATCGGGGTCGGGGAGATCATTTATCTTGAAGCCGAAGGTGATTATGTCATGATCCATACTAAAGATGGAAGATACCTGAAAGAGAAGACGATGAAATATTTTGAATCCCATCTTGATCCTGAAAAATATATCCGCATACACCGTTCCTATATTGTCAATGCCGAGGCAATAGAAAGGATCGAGCTGTATGATAAGGAAAGTTATTCGGTGCTCCTGAAAAACGGAGCCAGCCTGAGAGCAAGTTCCAGCGGGTATAAACTGCTGAAGCAGATCCTTCATATGTAGCTCTTTTTTTTCTGTCTGCTGCCCTTTTCGCGGTAAATTGTCTTATATTTACATTCAGACAAATACCATATCATCTTGAAAGCCCTTATTGATAATCCGGTCATCTATGAGATTAATACTCTTGTGTGGCTGGGAGAAATGAGCAATGAATGCCAGGCTGAGATTACCCTTGCCAATGTTCCTGATTATAAATGGGACGAGCTTTCCCGGCTCAGGATCCAGGCTGTCTGGTTTATGGGGGTGTGGGAACGAAGCCCTGAATGTATTAAAATTTCAAGCTCTGATCCGGGGAACCTCTCTGATTTTAAAAAAGCCCTGAACGATTTTTTACCTGAAGATAATACCGGTTCCCCTTATTCCATAAGGAATTATTCAGTCGACCAGAAGCTGGGCGGTAACCATGGGCTGGCGATCGCACGAGAAAAATTA
>JAPLDN010000121.1 GCA_026391755.1 Bacteroidota bacterium | reverse complement strand
TCCTGAGGTAAAACCGGCCGTAAGCAGCCTGGTAACCTTCAGGGGAGAAGCAATCAAAGGAGGTGAGGGTATCCTTTGTCTTGCAAGAAGACAGGGAAACTGAATAGATGCCATAGGCCGAACAGGGGTCGGCCATTTCGTATGCTTCAAAGATGATATGCTCGCTCTGCCACCTGAGATCCTGTACCAACAGGCTGACGAAACCATATTCAAGAAAAACAGCACCGCTGCCTTTCATATAATCCCTGAAATCCTGGCCTGTTAGGCTGGATGTATGGGAGATCAGCGCCTGGGGCACATCGTAGTCATGAAGAGGCATGACCTGGGAAGACAAGCGTATCGGTATGATCAATAAGATCAGCAGGAAGCGGTTCATATGAGTAAGTTTAGGTTGCAACGTCTGTTCCGGGTGTCCTTTTATCCTGAAGGCTTCTCCTGTAAACGAGGTGAATAATGAGCGGGAATACGATCAGAGTTAGAGCAGTGGCGCTGACCAGTCCGCCAATAACAACTATTGCCAGGGGTTTCTGGGTTTCAGAACCAATACCCGTGGAAATTGCAGCAGGCAGCAAACCGAACATAGCCATGAGGGCGGTCATGACAATAGGTCTTATCCTGGATTCAACACCGCTCTTAATGGCCGTTTCATAAGGCATTTTTGCGCGAAGGTTTTTTTTAATAACCATGGTAAGCAGGACCCCGTTCTGGATGCAGATCCCAAACAGGGCTATAAACCCGATCCCTGCTGAGATACTGAAATTAACACCCGTGATCTGAAGAGCGGCAATACCGCCTATAATTGCGAAGGGGACATTGGTCAGGACAAGCCCGGCATCAATTACATTGCCAAACAACATGAACAGGACAAGGAAGATCAGGAGCAGGCTGATAGGAACTACCTGTGCAAGCCTGGCCTGGGCCCTTTGCTGGTTCTCAAAGTCACCGGCCCATTTGATCTCGCTTCCCTTTGGAAGCTTGAGCACATTATCGACCTTCAGCTGAGCTTCATGAACTGTACTGCCCATATCCCTTCCCCTTACTGAGAATTTAATGGCAATGAACCTTTGGTTATCTTCCCTGAAGATCAACAGGGGGCCGGTAACGTACCGGATGGTCCCGAGTTCCTTTAGCGCAATGAGTTTCCCGTTCAGGCCAGGCACTTTCAGATTCCCGATTTGTTGTTCGTTATAGCGGAATTGTTCCTGGTACCTGATACGGATATCAAACCTGCGGTCGCCCTCATAAAACTGTGTTGCGGCTTTTCCACCGATAGCCATCTCGATCACCGCCTGGCAGTCGGCAGTGGCAACCCCGTATTGTGCCATCTTGCGGTCGTCCAGTTCTATCCTGAGTTCAGGCTGTCCTATATTCCTGATTACCCCGAGGTCTTCAATTCCGTTAACCCTGCCCAGGACTTTATACACAGTATCTGCATTGTCTTCCAGTATGTTCAGGTCGGTACCGAAAATTTTAACTGCAATAGAGCCTTTGACACCCGAAACCGCCTCTTCCACATTATCCATTATAGGCTGGGAGAAATTAAAATTGATTCCCGGGAACACCTGTAATTTATTCTGCATTTCAGCAACCAGTTCCTCTTTTGATAAATGCCTCCTCCACATATCTTTGGGGAACAGGTCGACATGAAATTCTGCATTGTAAAAACCTGTAGGGTCAGTACCATCATTGGGGCGGCCGGTTTGTGACAGAACCTGTTTTACCTCGGGAAAGGTGCGGAAGACCGCTCTCATCTGTTCGCTAAGTTTCACGGCAGCCTCAAGGGAAATGCTCAGCGGAAGGTTAGCCCTTACATAGATAGATCCTTCATTAAGCTGGGGAAGGAACTCGGTTCCAAGGAACTTGAAAGAAGCGAAGCCGCTCAGTACAAGGAATAAAGCAATTCCCAGGCTGATCCTTTTGTATTTGTATGAGAGATTGAATACCCGCATGACCATTTTCTCGATAAACTCAACGACAGGGTTGTGTTTTTCCCTGACGTTATGGTTCAGCATCAGCCTGATGAGCACCGGGACAAGAGTAAGGGTGAAGATCAATGCTCCAAGGAGAGCAAAGCCGAGGGTCCATGCCAGGGGAGAGAACATTTTACCTTCGACCTTTTGAAAAGAGAAGATC
>JAPLDN010000359.1 GCA_026391755.1 Bacteroidota bacterium | reverse complement strand
AAATAAAGTGATCGTTAAGCGGCTTTCTTCCATCGAAAACTTCGGCAGCATGAATATTATTTGCTCCGACAAAACCGGGACGCTCACCGAAGGAAAAGTGATTGTTGAAGCTGCAAACGATGTGAATGGTGATGCCAGTGAAAAAGTTTTTCTGTTCGCTTATCTCAATGCTTTTTTCGAAACCGGTTTTACAAACCCCATTGATGAAGCAATTCTTAACCACGGCAAGCCCGACATCTCAGGATATATAAAGCAGGATGAAATCCCCTATGATTTTATCCGGAAACGATTGAGTATCGCAGTTCAGCAAGGAGAGGCACACCTGATGGTAACAAAAGGCGCCTTAAGTAACATCCTCGACGTATGTTCATCCGCAGATACCAAACAGGGAAGCATTGTTGACATCTCATCTATGAGGGACCAGATCCAGCAACATTTCGTGGATTTCAGCAACCAGGGCTTCCGCACATTGGGTATTGCTTATAAAAAATTACCAGACGGGGCAATCATCAGCAAAAGCGATGAGTCTGAAATGACATTTGCAGGATTTCTTACATTGTTTGATCCGCCAAAAGCCAACATCCTTGAAACCATAAACAGTCTGAAGAAACTTGGAGTCTCTCTTAAAATCATCACCGGGGATAACCGTCTTGTTGCAACCAGCCTTAGTAAAAAGATGGGGCTGCCTGATAATCAAATCATCACCGGTCCTGAGCTTCGTGAGATGAGCGATGCCGCCCTGCTTCGGCGCGTTGGGTTAGTGGACGTGTTCGCCGAGATAGAACCCAACCAGAAAGAGCGGATCATCATTGCTATGCATAAAGCCGGGAATGTCGTGGGATACATGGGCGACGGTATTAATGATGCCTCGGCACTTCATGCGGCGGATGTCGGGATCTCGGTGGATACTGCTGCGGATGTTGCAAAAGACGCCGCCGATATCGTACTTCTTGAAAAGGACCTGGGAGTTCTTGTTGAAGGGGTGAGGGAAGGGCGGATGACCTTCGCCAATACCCTGAAATACGTATTTATGGCAACCAGCGCCAACTTCGGGAATATGTTCAGCATGGCAGGAGTCTCACTCTTTATTCCGTTCCTGCCATTGCTGCCCAAGCAGATCCTGCTGACCAACCTGCTTACCGATTTCCCCGAAATGACCATTGCCACCGATAATGTGGATGATGAGATGGTGGATCACCCGAGGCGCTGGGACATCAAGGCAATTCGAAAGTTCATGATCACTTTCGGACTGGTAAGTTCGGTGTTCGATTATTTGACTTTTGGACTGTTATTACTCGTTTTCCGGGCCAGCGAAGCCCAGTTCAGGACAGGATGGTTCCTGGAATCAGTAATCTCCGCATCGATGATCGTTCTTGTCATCCGCAGCAGAAAACCTTTTTTCAAAAGCCCTCTTGGAACCCTGTTTGGGTTTACTCCTTTGAGCTTTATCACGTACCTTCTTTTATTGTTGATTGTGATAATGTATATTGTTGCCGCAGAGGTTGCCAAAACAATCTTTTACCGGCGGGTTAAATTTTGAGAACAATATGTGAATGATGTAACTTATTCCCATAGTTATGTAATATTTTCCCTATCGGTTGATCATACCTTTAACTATTGAATTAAAAAGAGTATTAACATTAAAAATTAAAGGTATGGCAAGATTATTATTGATCATCGGCCTGATCCTGGTAGTTCTTTGGCTGCTTGGATTTTTCGCGTTTCATCTTACAACACCCGTCTTACATGCATTAATCATAATTGGTGTTATTCTAATCATTCTTGATCTTCTAAACACCCGCCGGAACTGGTGGTGATTGGATTCAACCGATAAAACAGTTAAAAATGAAAATCGTGATAAATAATCACCGTAAGATCTTTGCGATCCAGGAAGAATTCAGCGTCATGTTCCCTGAACTGAAAATTGTATTCCATGCAAAGCCCAGCAGCCAGGGAGGTGTTCCTTCCTCAAAACTGGTAGTACATAGCAGCAGAAAATTGCAGGATTGCAGGTCCATCAGCAGGGAAGGGACCATTGAAGTTATGCAAACGATGAGTATTTCTGACCTGAAAGGAAACCTGAGAGATATTTTCGGATTATCAGCTGAGATATTTCGGAAAGCTGAAAACGGGGAGGATGAAAAACCTATAAGCGGTAAACATACCCTGGGCGAGATAAATAAAGAATCAGAGGCGCATTTTGCAGTTTAAAAATCAATTCACTTCGTATATTGCAGTATTCCTGGTTCTCTCAGCTTCCATGGTATATAGTCAGGATGTCCCCCCCCAGGATCCTAAAAAAGTTGCTCCCAATGACACTATCGTACCAGGGAAAGGCACTCCTGAGGAGCAACTTAAGAAGATCAAGGAAGTCAAAATTGAAAAACTATCAGATTCAGCCGGCAACGAGCCTTTAAAAAGCAAACTCGTTGATACCACAATGCAAAATAAATATGGGGACCTGCTCGATGATGATACAGCATATAATAAAAGATATCCCCTGTGGATACCGTCTGTTGAGGTTTTGGGCGCCCTTACGGTTACCTGGGCAGCAGACCGGTTTATTCTTAATGCTGATTATGCCCGCACCGGATTTAACACCTGGAAATACAATATTGAAACAGGATGGGAATGGGATACCGACCGCTTTGGTGTGAACTTTATCGGTCATCCATATTCAGGATCATTATCCTTTAATGCCGGACGTGCTAACGGTTATAATTACTGGCAGTCATTTGGTTTTGCCGTCGGAGGAAGTCTGTTGTGGGAATATTTCGGGGAAAATACCCGGCCGTCCTATAACGATATTATAAATACACCCGTTAACGGAGCATTTCTCGGAGAAGTTCTTTATCGTTTGAGCTCCAACATTCTTGATGACCGCACAAGAGGTGCAGAAAGAGTTTTCCGTGAGATAGCCGCCGGAGTGGTTGATCCAATGAGAGAATTTAACCGCCTGGTTCAGGGAAAAGCATTCAGAAGAACGAACAAAGAAGT
>JAPLDN010000025.1 GCA_026391755.1 Bacteroidota bacterium | reverse complement strand
TATGGCATCAAATTCAATGGGATCACCTTCTTCCACCCGGTTTTTGACATTGATTAGGAATGGGCTTGGATCATTCTTTACGGCAAGGTACTGGGCCGTAAGGGTTATCATATTGTCGAACTGGCTGAAACCGGATTCCTGAATATAATCAGACATTCTCCATCTCCAGATATTCTCACCTGCAATTATCCCGGTCTTTCGTGAAGGAGTATCGAAAAACATCAGCAAAGGAAATTTCGTTTTCACTTCCCCGATTTTCTGGAAGAACATCACGTCGGATAGCATTGCTGTTTCAAAACTTCCCGAAGGACATTGAATCGGAGGGAATTCAGAAACAATCCCCGAAAATTCCCTGCCAAGCCCGAAGAGTGAGAAATCGGGATTTAGAATGGGCTGGATATCAGTCATTGCCTTCTTCTGGGCATTGATAATAAGGCCTGTTCTTTGCCTGTTGAAACCTCCTAAATCGGTCTGGCTGCCTAAAACATACAAGACAGGGCTGTTTTCAGGTAAAAGCTTTGAAATATCTGCTGTTCCTGTAACAGAGGGTAACTGGTAAAAAATGTACAGGTCAAAATCCTTTGGGTTCTTTAAAAGTTCTGATGGGTTTATCTGTGTGACATTGAATTTAGCCGATGATCCCAGTGCGCTTGAAATAGCGGCTATGTCGGGGTGCGGACTTTCATAAACCAGGGCGACCCTGATCCTCGATTCGAGCACTTCAATATAAAAATCGCGCTTATTATTAGCCTTACTGAATTCATCCCCGGGAGTTTCAAGTTCCACCGAATACTTCTGCATTCCTTTTTGCCTGGCCTGAAGGGTTCCGTTAACCCTGATAAGAGCATGGTCATTGGTTGCTTTGAGCAGCCTGTTAAAGACCACTTCCCCCGAATGTTTCACGTACAATTTAATCTCCTTGCCCATGTATTTGTCGGCTTCTACCATGATCTCAAAGGGGAACTCATCGTTGAGAAATACCTGTTTGCTCACACTAATATTCAGGATCAGGACATCCTTGTGCAGGGACGTATCACCAAGTGCAATAGAATAGACAGGAACACTGAGTTTTTCAGCTGCATAATAAGGGTTGCTGCCTTTATTATAGATACCATCTGTGGCAAGGATCACCGCTCCCAGGTTGCGGTTGGCATACCTGCTACCAATCTCATTAAAGAATTCAGAGACGTCGGTGTGGTTCCCATTATAATCCTTCTTTAAACCGGGTGAGACATCCTGGCCGAAAGTGTAAAGGACAACATCGAACCGGTCCGATAATTTATGGCTGAGATTTTCAATATCACGGCCGAGGTTCTTTCTTACATCAGCCGAATCAACTGATGAAACAACAGAACGGGATCCATCAATGCCAAGGGCGATTAACGGCTTCTCAACCTCCCTGGTGGTGCTCCGAATTAATGGAGTAAGGAGTAAAAAGGATATAATGGTTACAGAGAAGAACCTGAGAAGCATTAACGATGCAAGCAGCAGGTAACTGTCTTCAGTGTTGCGTTTACTAAAATAAAGACTAAATGAAAATAAGGCACCGGCCAGGATGCAGAACAGCGGGAACCAAAAAGGATATTCGGTTAAAAGGCTCACACGATAATACTATCAGGTATGAAGGCCACCACACACACTGATCACCTGACCGGTAATATATTCTGAAAGGTCGGAGGCAAGAAACAAAGCCAGATTGGCAACATCATCAGGTGTTCCACCACGCTTCAGGGGGATATCCTCTATCCATTCTTTCCTTACCTCTTCCGGAAGTTTTTTGGTCATCTCAGTCTCAATAAATCCAGGTGCTATCGCATTTACACGGATATTGCGCGACCCGATTTCCTGGGCAACCGACTTGGTAAACCCTATGATCCCTGCCTTTGAAGCTGAGTAATTGGACTGTCCAAAATTTCCTTCAATACCGACAACTGAACTCATATTGATAATGGAACCGCAGCGTTGTTTTATCATTTGGCGCTGGACGGCCTTTGTAAGATTGAATACCGATTTAAGGTTTACTTTAATTACCAGGTCCCAGTCAGACTCGGTGAGCCTCAGCAGCAGGTTATCTCGTGTTATTCCTGCATTATTCACAAGAACATGGAGTTCCCCGAAATCTTCAACCACGGCATTTACCAGCTTTTCACTGTCTTCGAAAGAACCGGCATCGGAGGCATATCCTTTGGCTTTAGCTCCAAGTTTTCTCAGTTCTTCTTCAAGGGATATTGAGTTTTCATCATAAGCAATATCAGAGAATGCAATATTACCTCCGTTGCGGGCGAAACAATTTGCAATTGCCCTTCCAATACCCCGGTTTGCACCAGTAATCAGGATTGTCTTACCTTCTAATAATTTCATGCCTGAATTTTAGTTAACAATCTATAACTTATTTTGTAATTTGTACATTGTACATTGAGCATCACAAAATGTTTTACATCCACTTCACAAGCGGGAAATCCTGCCTGTGAGGCAATAACGGGCTCTTGGGGAAAAGCCGGAAAACAAAATCATAAACACCCGCCTGGTTAAGAGGGATGCTGCATTCAAACACAGCAATATTTTTTTCCGACCGGGTAAGGTTCATTTCTTCAATAAAGATGGGAGTCTCTATAAGATCGTTCACCTTTTTGCCAAAAAGAACTTCAATACCAACATCTGTTGCTGATAATTCATTCAGATTGATAATGATCTCAGCGGCAAATATATCTCCAAGCGACAAGGGTTTCTGCTCTGTATAAGGAGTTTTAAGCGAAACGATCTCAATACTGTCCCACCCCCGCAGTACTTTTCTTTTCCAGGATGCAATATGCCTTGCCATCTCATAATTCTTGCCGGTCATGATCTTTGTTCTCTTGAACAGTTTGGTGTAGTACTGGCGGTAATAGTCGTCGAGCTGGCGTTTCATTGTAAAATGAGGAGCGATCTCTGCAATTGTATTTTTAATATAGGATATCCATTTTACCGGAACTCCGTTTTTGTCCCTCTCATAATAGATCGGCACTATTTCTTCTTCAAGTATGGAATAAATTATTTCAGCATCAAGATCATCCTGGAACATACTGTTGTCGTACGTTGCCTCCTCCTGTAATGCCCAGCCTGCATCAGGCCTGTAGCCTTCGGCCCACCAACCGTCGAGAACGCTGAAATTGACCACTCCGTTCATAACGGCTTTTTCCCCGCTGGTACCGGATGCTTCCAATGGCCGTGTTGGTGTATTAAGCCAGATATCAACGCCCCTGATCAGGTATTTGGCCAGTTCCATATCATAGTTCTCAATGAACATAACCTTTCCCAGGAAAGCCGGCATTCTTGAAACCTCAATTATCCGTTTAATCAGATCCTGCCCCGCTTTATCATTCGGGTGAGCTTTGCCGGCAAAAAGGAATCTTACAGGTTTTTCAGTATTGTTTACTATACGTCCCAGCCGGTCCAGGTTGCTGAATAAAAGATGGGCACGTTTGTAGGTTGCAAACCTGCGTGCAAATCCTATAGTGAGTGCCTTAGGCTGTGCGGCTTCCCTGATCTGGAAGATCAGCTTGGGGTTTTCATGCCGACGTGTCATATCAATATACACCCGCTGGTGCAGGAACTCGGTAAGCTGGTCTTTTTGTTTTTGGCGGGTTTCCCAGATCACTTTATCGTCAACTTCATGAATCTTTCTCCAGTATTCAGGATTTGACTGGTCATGAAGGAAGCCTTCACCAAAGTTTTCTTTATATAGCAGTTGCCAGGATTTTGCTGTCCAGGTAGGAAAATGGACTCCGTTGGTAACATATCCGATGTGAAGTTCACTGGCATAATAACCGGGATAAAGCGGCTGGAGCATGTCCCGTGTCACCCTGCCATGTATCCTGCTGACTCCATTGATCTCCTGTGAACATTTCGCGGCAAGAACGCTCATTGAATATTTCTCTTCAGGATCGTCATCCACCATTTTTCCCAGGTTCAGGAACTGCTCCCATTTGATATTAAGGTAATCGGGATAATGCGAGAAATACCTTCTCATCATATCTTCAGGGAATGCATCATGCCCGGCTGGTACCGGTGTATGAGTGGTAAACAGGGTCGATGATCTGACAATTTCCATTGCCTGCACAAATGTCAGCTTTTCGTTCTGAATCAGTTTGCGCAGCCTTTCGAGGCCTATAAAAGCAGAATGCCCTTCATTACTGTGATAAAGATCAGGCTTTATTTTCAGCACATCAAGTAACCTTATCCCTCCTATTCCGAGGACTATTTCCTGGCGGATCCGGTTTTCGAGATCACCACCGTATAATTGGTGAGTGATACTGCGGTAACTCTCGTCATTCTCTTCAATGTCAGTGTCAAGAAGATATAAAGGGATCCTTCCCACATCAACTCTCCATATCTTGGCATATAAGGTTCGGCCTGGCAAAGCGAAAGTAATTTTTTGCCAATTGCCTTGTTCATCTCGCATGGGGACTATTGGCAGCTGCGAAAATTTCTGGGGCGTATAGTTTGCGATCTGATCCCCGGCGGGGCTCAGGGTCTGCATAAAATAGCCATACCTGTATAAAAGACCAATACCGACAATATTAACGTTTGAATCGCTTGCTTCTTTGAGATAATCGCCGGCAAGCATGCCGAGGCCGCCCGAAAAAATCTTTACAGTATCATGAAGCCCGTATTCCATGCTGAAATAAGCGATCATTTCCTTGGGTTTATCTTCTCCCTTGGCAATATAACTGTTAAACTTTGCTGTAACCTTTTCAAGCCGGGCAATAAATAACTCATTATGGCTGAGCTCCTGGAGTTCTTTGTACGACAAAGATTCAAGTAAAGCGATAGGATTGAATTTCAGCTCATACCAACGGTCGTGGTTTATCATTTCAAACAATTCTGCGCCTTCCCAATTCCAGCACCACCAAAGATTCTTGGAAAGAAGGTCGAGATTGGCAAGGTTCTCGGGCAACTTCTGTTGCACCAAAACTTTCTTCCATTCAGGTTTTACATCCGACATGCTTTTGAGAGAAGGTGCGATGATCTGCGGCTGCTTGCCTGCATAGAGCTCATTCCTGCCCAAGGCCTTCTCAAGAGCCTTGTCGAAAGCATCATGGTAATTTGATATCAGATTTTCCCACAATGCCGACCTTGAAATTTCATATGCTTTAATCCTGATCTTGATTATTTCCTTTTCCGTTTTTAAAGCACAGCTGACAACGGTTTTTACGATCTCATCAACGACTTCGCTGTCATTATCATCGTCCCTGTCGATCACAGCAATGCAGTCTTTAATATCAGGGTACAGGTTCTTTACCCATTGTCCGAAACCTGTCAGGCTGGTTGTGATGGTGGGAATATGAAATGAAAGGCTCTCCTGGGAGGAGTATCCCCAGGGTTCGTAATACGAAGGGAATATCGTTCCGTCAAAACCCACCAGCAAATCATAGTATGAAAGGTTAAAAACGCCGTCTTTACCATTCATTACTGCAGGAACATAAAACAGCTTGACCTTATCTTCCGGCCTGTTCTGTATTTTACTTTGCTTAATTTTATTGAGGATCCAATCGTTGTCGGATTCATTTAATACATGGGTGAGATACTGTTCCGAGCGAGGGTTATTATGGTCTTTTCTCGACATCCATTCAAGCAGCTCTTTTCTCGGTCCTGTTTCATAAGCCGGTACAACGATAAAAGCAATCACACTTTCAGGTATGCTCGCCTGGGAGTTTATCCTTGACATCGTATCGATAAACAACTCATAGCCCCTGTTCTTTTTCTCATGGGGGCCGCTGGTCAGGATAAGGATGCTGCTTTTTGAAACCGGCTGTCCGGTCATGGCTTCCGCAACCTGCAACAATTTCGTCCTTGCCCCGGCCCTTTTCTCGTAGTATTCATCTTTCACAGGGACAAAACTATCCTCAAACCCGTTCGGTGTAATAACATCTGCGGGCCGGTCCAGGAAATGCCGGCACTCTTCGTTGGTCAGTGAAGAAAGAGTTGTTAATATATCGGCTTCGACCGCCGTAGTCTTTTCCAGTGAAAATTTTGAAACCAGGCCAAACTGCTTGGCAATGGAATCTCCATGAAACTGTTCAAAATTCTTATACAACGGAAGATTGTTTATAGCAATATTTCTTCCGATCACAGTGGAATGAGCAGTAAAAATAGTTCCAGCCTGGGGCACCTTTTCCTTGACATAAAGAAGCCCTGTGCCACTGGTCCATTCGTGAAAATGGCTGATAATCTTATCGTGATGCGACAGATTGTAATTATAAAAGCTTTCAATCACCTTTCCTGCCGCATAACCGAACAATGCAGGTTCTAAATAATCCCATCCCCCCATCAGCGAATCAAGATTAAACCGTTCCCAGAAATGAGACAGTATCTTATCCTTATCTGAAAAAAACGGTGTGAAATCGACAAGGAAAACAAGGGGTTTCCCGGGAATGTTCCATCGCCCGATCTTAATTCGCAGTCCCTCGCTTTCGGTCCTCTCCCTCCAGGATTTATATAAGAACCTGTCCTCCTGAAATTCCGGATTCTGATGTGTTTCCTTCCAGACATCAGGCCCTATCAGGATATAATTATCCCTGAGTTCCTGAGCCATGGTAAGGCACTTGGTAGAGAGAACAGTGTAAATCCCACCAACTTTGTTACACACTTCCCAGCTTACTTCAAAGACGTAATCCGGGACAAGTTTTGATTCTTCTTTCACGCTGATTGATTAATTAGTTCGAGAGACAATACTAAGCTTTCTTTGCATCAGAGCCTGATTTAGCGGCTTCTTTTGTTTTTCCTGATGCCTGAGGCTTACGAGGTGTTTTAACTTTCACTACTGAAAGCTTCGTTTCATTTTTCTCCTTAACAGCAACTTTTGGCTTTGCTTCCTTTTTGACTTTTACAATGGCCTTTGGCTTTGTTTCCTTCTTGATTTTTGCAGCGGCTTTTGGCTTTGCTTCCTTCTTGATTTTTGCAGCGGCTTTTGGCTTTGCTTCTTTCTTTACCTTTTCAGGGGCAACAACTTTTTCAGCTTTGACTGAAGATTTGGCTGCTTTTTTAATGGGTTTTACTTTGACTGCGGATGACTTTTTCCCTGTTTTTCTATCGGGTTTGCCAGTGACCTCAGCGTTGGCTGTATTCAAAGAGGTAAGATGGGTTTCGACTCGGATCATAAAATCGGAGATCGCATTCATATAGTTAATGAATGCATCATACGGAGAGCCATAGGGGTTAAAATGTTTATGCACTTCTCCGGCTGAGAACCATTTCGTCGACATGTAGTAAAAATGGTTACTTGACTGCAGGTATCCCCAGTCACGGAGAATAGCCAGATCCTTGCACCTGGCAATGGAATCCGACAGGGAATACAGCTTGGAGAATGCTTCGTTCTGAAGTTCATTCCCTTTCCAGGCAGTAAGGTCCCTTTCTTCATCGGCCCACGAAATAGCGTAAGGTACAGATAATGCGCCCATAGGCTGCAGCCGCTGGTAAAGTTCTTCGGGTGTTGCGAATGTAAAATTGGATTTACTGAATAAGACAGTTGGCAGATGATAGAAAAAATCAAAAATTCCGGTTTCTTTCCCCTGATGTTCGCCAATAGTTTCATAATCCATAAAGAGATTGACTACTTCTTCATGGGGATCCATCGCATTAAGCCATCCTACAAACTTTTCGGCTGTGAGAGGCCATTCAGACCATTTCTGTTCTGAAAACCTGAATGAAATATCGTCACTCAACCTGAAGTTCCGGAGAAGTACCCTTAGCTTTGGGTTGAGGTTGTTGCAATAGATATAATTCGGACTTTTCCAGCCAAGGATGTGTTTGGCCCCTTCGGTAAGCATGGTATGGAACCCAAGGTTTGCGACTGTTTCACCGATGGAATCACTGTAAATCAGTTCAGAATTCCTGAAAGTCTGTGGGTTCTGACCAAAAAGGTCCTCGATCCGCTTACGTTGCGATTCGACCTGGCGGACAAATTCCTGCTCCTGCCCCAGGGAAGCAAGCGAATGGTATTCCGTCTCGGAAATGAATTCGACACAACCGGTCGCAGCAAGTTTCCGGAAACTTTCGATCACCTCCGGTACATACTGTGCAAACTGATCAAGCGCTGTTCCTGAAATTGAATAGCTTACCTTAAAGGCTTTTCCAAACTCGTTGATCAGCTGAAGCATCATTCGGTTAGCCGGTAAATAGCACTTCTCTGCTACCCGCCTGATTATATGCCGGTTTTGATAATCATCGTAATAATAGTGGTCCTGGCCGATGTTAAAAAACCTGTATGTTCGCAGCCTGTATGGCTGATGAACCTGAAAATAAAGACATAATGACCTCATAAATCTACATTAATTTTAATGGCCTGTTGCATTGTTATATACATCGAGAACTTTTAATGCCGCATTTTCCCAAATGAGGCTGTCGACCTCGGATTTCCCATACCTGGCAAACATTTTTCTCAAACCGTCGTAATGAAGGATGCCATAGATAGCATCGGCAAGTGCATCGATATCCCAGAAGTCAACTTTAAGTGCATGCTGGAGGACTTCGGCAACACCTGATTGCTTGGAAATCACAACCGGCACATTGGTTCTCATGGCTTCAAGCGGGGATATCCCGAACGGTTCTGATACAGAGGGCATAACGTAAACATCGCTCATTGCAAACATCCGGTCAACTTCGCCACCCGCC
>JAPLDN010000364.1 GCA_026391755.1 Bacteroidota bacterium | reverse complement strand
GGCAGAATCCGGCTACTCACAATCTGTCGTCGGTATTTTCTGAAAACAGGAAAGAGATTATCTTGCAACATATTTAGCTGGAACCTTCTTTGACCGATGATGAAATTTCTGATACTTATTGCCCTTTGGACAGCCTTCTGTTTCCTGCACAGTTTCATGATCACACCGTTTTTTACTGAATTAATAAAGAGAAAACTCGGAGAGCGATACCGCTACTACCGTCTGTTCTATAACATTTTCTCAATCCTCATCCTTATACCGGTTGTGGTCTATTCATCCTACATTATGGAAAAGCCATTTTTCACCTGGCGTGGGTATCTTCTGCCTGTAAGATATTTGCTGTTGCTCTGCGGCCTATGGATTTTTCATGCTGGTTCTCGGCACTACAATATGAGGACATTCCTTGGAATAAACCAATTACATGCAGGTGTAAATCATGGGTTGATCAATGACACAGGGAAAATTGAAAAAGGAGGCATCATGGGAATTGTGAGGCATCCGTTTTATTCCGGTTCATTTTTGTTAATCTGGGCCAGCAATCTCGACGCCACACGATTGATCAGTAATACCGTCCTGAGTTTGTACCTTGTTGTTGGGACCATGCTCGAGGAACAAAAATTAATAGCAGAATTCGGTGATGTATACAGGAGTTATCAGAAAGAAGTTTCCATGCTTTTTCCCTGTAAATATATTAAGAGGAAGTTCAAATCCTTATTGGATTATTTTTCAACTACCACTGATTGAGAATCTGATTTTATAGTTCATGATTATCACCTGCATCCAATAATTACCTTTGCATAAAAAGTTTTGAACTGATCAATTTGATATGGTGCCCATCCTGGTCATCCTGCCCGCCCAGAAATTCGTCGGTAAAAAGATCAGAATGTCTTTTTCGGCAAACAGGACGTTTGAACTCTGGAAGAGTTTCATGCCTCTGCGAAAGGAAATTAAAAATGCCATTGGCAATAAACTTTATTCAATCGAAGTCTATCCGCCTTCCTTCTTTGACAATTTCAATCCTGATGCAGAATTTGAAAAGTGGGCAGCAGTAGAAGTAAAGATCTTCGAGAAGGTTCCTGAAGACATGGAAACTCTTACCTCTCCAGAGGGGTTGTATGCAATTTTCACACACAAAGGCCCTGCCTGCAGCGGGCCGGTCACCTATGATTACATTTTCAGGACCTGGCTGCCAGGTTCAGATTTCATCCTGGATCAAAGACCTCATTTTGCGGTGATGGGGGAGAAATACAAACACGAAGATCCTGAATCGGAAGAAGATATTCTGATACCGGTTAAATCGCGTCAGGAATCCTAATGCATGATACTATTAGGAGATCAATATTTGCCTGAAATTCTGAAAATTTCTTAAAATAATTAACAATAATTTGCATTTAACACGATATTTAATTAACTTTGCTTATTGAATTATCGGGTTAAAACATATTTTTCATGATCAGACGCATCATTACAGACCAGATCTGCAATCACCTCGACAAGAAAGAAATAACACTGATCAGCGGTCCCCGCCAGGTCGGGAAAACTACGCTGATGAATGTTCTGATCAATGATCTCAAAGCAGCGGGCAAACCTGTATTGTTTCTCAGTTTTGATTATGAATCGGACCTCCCCTTTCTTCGCTCCCAGGAAGCCTTGATCAGCAGGATTAAACTTGAATTCGGCAAACAAAAGGGCTTTGTCTTCATTGATGAGATCCAGAGAAAAGAAGATGCAGGGGTTTTTCTTAAAGGTCTTTATGATATGCAACTTCCCTGTAAATTCATTATTTCAGGTTCGGGCAGTATTGAGCTGAAAGAAAAGATATCAGAATCGCTGGCCGGAAGGAAACGTATCTTTGAAGTTTCCCCCTTAAGTTTTCATGAATTTCTTGACTACCGTACCGCTTATAAATATTCCGACAGGCTGCCGGCATATATTAATCAGCATTCTATAAGTATAATGAGCTTTTTCAACGAATACCTTAATTTCGGAGGGTATCCGCGTGTAGTTACCGAGTCATCGGCCCGGGAAAAATTGCAGGTCATTAATGAGATCTACCAGTCATATATTGACAGGGATATACGCTTGTTTTTACAGGGTGACCGTCCCGAATCCTATGCAAGGCTTATTAAATTACTTGCAGCCCAAACCGGCCAGATCCTGAACCTTAACAACCTGGCCAATGATGCACAATTGTCGGTTCCCACCATCAGGAAGTATCTCTGGTATGCAGAAAAAACATATTTCTTACGCCTGGTTACACCGTATTTCAACAATGCGATAAAGGAAATAACTAAATCTCCTGTCGCATATTTTAATGACCATGGCATGAGAAACCTCGTGCTATCTTCTTTTGGCAACCTTCAACGGCCCCAGGACCAGGGTTTCGTATTTCAGAATATTGTCGGGAACCTCCTCATGCACGAATTAAGGGTATCCCAATACACTGTACATTTCTGGCGCACCACTGATAAAGCCGAGGTTGACTTTGTAATTAACCGCGGCAATGATCCCATTGGCATTGAAGTGAAATTCAGCGCTTTAAAAAAGCCCATAATGACCCGTTCGCTCAGGAATTTCATTGATAAATACCAGCCCACCGAAGCCTGGGTGGTGAATCTTGCATTGGATGATAAAATAAGTATAGGAAAAACCTCTGTCAGGTTCGTACCGTTCTTCAGCCTGCAAGCCCTCCTTGATGATCTTACGGCTTCATTCGAATCAAATTACCAGGTTCAGGAAAGGAAGTTTGCATACAAATGGAAATTCAGGGTTTCCCCTTAGTGAGATTCAGAATTTACCCTATTGGTCACTGCTACTATTACACTTATGTTTGCTTCCGGAATAAATCTAACCTAAGAAAGGAGAAAAACCATGTTGTTCAAATTGAAACTCACATTCCGGGTATTCGCCCTGACCCTGATTGTCATTGTTACCATGCTACTGGGCGCCTGCAAAAAAAGTAATTCCGATGAAAAACCACCTGATGGGACGAGTCCTCAGCTTCGTTTCGTTTTCCTGGCTGACAGCCGGGGAGACTCACTTGGATTCCCGGTTGACTCCGCGGCCCTGAACCCCATCATCCGCGAGATAGACACATTAAACCCGAAACCGTCTTTTGTGGTATTCGGCGGTGATATGTGCTACAGGGGCTATATGAACAAGGAATATACTTTCCAGATGTTTAAAAACCTCTTTTCAAAATTGATCAACAAGGGCATCCCCTTATACCCGGCGGTCGGCAATCATGAACTTTATCATGAGCACGCATCGTATGGTTACTTTCTCGTGAACCAGCAAAATTTCCAGAGTACTTTTAATGAAAGTCCTGCAAACGGACCGGCCGGATATGAGCACCTTGCGTATTCCTTCAACGATCCTGCCAGCAGTTCCTTTTTTGCTGTAATGGATTGTTACTATGTAACCAAGGACACCCAGAAGATAAACATGGGAGGCCATATCGATTCGACACAAATGAACTGGCTGAAAACACAGGTGGCCCAGACCAGCGCCTTGCATAAATTCCTTTTCATCCATGTGCCCTATTATTATGTCGATAGCGATTCTACGGAAGCATCGGAAGCTGATACAACACTCACGATGCTATGGTCGTTCATCGACGCCAAAAAATTCGATTTCTATGCATGCGGACATTCACATCTGTATGCCCGGCGGACCATTGACGGCAGTTTGACCCCATATCCACAGCCTGTGCATCCTGTCCCGGCCTGGTCGGGTAATGTGGTACAGCTTCTTTGCGGCACCTGCGGTGCCGGTTCCGGAGGCGGCTATATTGATCCGACAGTCAGAACCGAATGGGATGTTCACAATGCCAAAAAGACCTATTACTACACCGTGATCGACGTTTCGGGGAACACAACGACGGTGAACAGCTTCCAGGGCTATACCGCACAGCATACGGTCTTCGAAACGTTTAAAATTACAAAATGAAAACTTTTCTGATAACTGTAATTTTAATCCTGTTCCAATTTGGGAACATGGGCCTCCGGGCACAGGTAAACCCTTACTTACAAACGCCTACGCCTACTTCAGTCTATATCTGCTGGCATTCAAATGATACCTCATTTACAAAAGTCAGGTATGGCCTCGCCCTTACAAGCCTTAACCAGGTACAGACTGGCTCATTCCAGAATATAGGCGGGAAGCATTGGCATACGGTCAAACTGACCTCACTTACGCCCGATACAAGGTATTATTACCGCTGCGTCAGCGGATCCGATTCATCAACTGTTTATCCGTTCAGGAGTGAACCTCTTCCGGGAACGGCAGGCAGGCATATCCGTTTCGTCATTTTCGGGGATTCAAGGTACAACGATACTATCCCGTCGATTCTTGGCCAGCTTTGTCAGAATGTGCAGCAAACCTTGCAAACAAAATACGGAACTACATGGTATGATTCGGTCAACCTGGTCATGCATACAGGAGATATCGTATGGACCGGCAGGGATATAGACCGTTTCCAGACCGAGTATTTTACGAAGATAGCAAATCTTTCCTGTTCCCTTCCTTTCATGGTCGCCATCGGGAACCATGAACACGAATCGGCATATTATTTTGATTACATGAAGTATGAGGACTTCACCGATTCTGCAGTAGCCAAAACAGCCTATAATGAAAGGTTTTATTCCTTTGATGTCGCCAAATGCAAAT
>JAPLDN010000184.1 GCA_026391755.1 Bacteroidota bacterium | reverse complement strand
GACAAAGAAGCAGATCGAACAGGAGATCAACGAAACAGGCAAGCGTGTCAGCATCGACCTGGGCATCCATAACCTGCATCACGAACTTCTGCGAATGATTGGTAAAATGAAATACCGCTCATCATACGGTCAGAACCTGCTTCAGCATTCAATAGAAGTTGCAAAGCTCAGTGCGACCATGGCCGCAGAACTGGGCATCAATCCCAAGAAAGCCAAGAGGGCAGGACTGTTGCACGACATCGGTAAAGTTCCCGACAACGAACCGGATTTGCCGCATGCCATACTGGGTATGAGAACGGCCGAGAAATTCAAGGAAAAGCCCGAGATCATAAATGCTATCGGCGCCCACCACGATGAGATTGAGATGGACAACCTGATCTCACCTATCATCCAGGTGTGCGATGCGATTTCAGGGGCAAGGCCGGGAGCACGCCGTGAAGTTGTGGAAGCCTACATTGAAAGGCTCAAGCACCTTGAAGAACTGGCACTCAGCTACCCGGGTGTTGTAAAAACCTTTGCCATCCAGGCAGGGCGCGAATTACGTGTTATCGTCGGGGCCGATAAGTTAAGCGACATCGAATCGAACCAGCTGGCTTGTGACCTTTCAAAGAAGATACAAAGCGAGATGACTTATCCCGGCCAGATCAAGATCACGGTGATCAGGGAAACCAGGGCTGTGCAGTACGCGAAATAAAGTATTGAGGCAGCACTTTTATCGCAAGCGAGGCATTTCACACAAGCCGCCTTGGGCGCAAGGAGCGAATTGCTGCTAATCCTGCCCCGGGCAAATGACTATATGAGCGACGCAGCGGACGCAGCGGCGGTGTGAATATGCTAGCGTTTAGCCAATTAATTCTCCTTCCTCAATACCTTATGCGCTTTATGCCTGTGGCTACTCTTTTTTGCGAATTCTTTGGATAAGACACTGATATTCCCGTCAACTTCGAGGATTGCAAGGTCGACATCTTTTTCTGAAGGGACTCCATGTTCGCGTATCGCTTCAAGTACTTCCTCCCTGGTGATCTTAGCAAGCTTTAGATGCGATTCCAGCATCTCCCCCCTGTAAACAAGCATTATCGGATCCCCCTGCAAGGCTCTTCCAAATCCCGGGAACCTGTATTGAAGGTATTTCATCCCGTAATTCACGGCAAACAATGCAAGAGCCGCAAGAAGTCCGCCCACCAGGCTGTTGTCGCCAAGCACCATTGCATTCTGAACAGCATTGCTGATGAGAAGGATGAAGACCAGGTCGAAAACCGATAACTGTGAGAGTTCTTTCTTCCCGAAAAGACGGATAGCAAGGATCAGGAAGATGTAAACAGCAATAGCGCTGAGTATGATCTGAAGATAATGGTTCCCAAAAAAGCTCATAATGAAAATTAAGTTTTGTTTCTGCAGGTAAATATCCGGAATATTTTACAAAATCTCCAGTTATCACAATAATTATAAATTTGCAGATTGCTGTAACAATTTCAACTTTCACTCTTCTAATTAAAATCATATTGATAATAATTAAATCGTATACCATGAAAAAATCACTTGGATTGTTATTTATTGCATTTCTTATGGCCTCTGTTGCCGGGCAAGCCCAGGAAATGAAACTTGACGAGGTTCTCAGCGCTTATTACAAAGCTACCGGCCTCGAAAAAATGAAAGATTGGACAACCCTAAAGGAAAGCGGAAAAACCATCGCCCAGGGCATGGAATTTCCCTTTACAATGACTGTTAAACGTCCATCGAAACTAAGAGTTGAAGCGGAAGTCCAGGGAAATAAAATGATCCAGGCTTTCGACGGAAATGCCGGTTGGAGCGTGATTCCATGGTCAGGATCTTCCACCCCCCAGGATATGACAGCCGATGAAGTTAAAAACATGAAAGAACAGGCCGATATGGAAGGGTCATTATATAACTGGAAAGAAAAAGGTCACCAGGCTGAGCTTCTTGGCAAGGAAGATATGGAAGGCTCCTCAGCTTATAAAATCAAGCTCACCAAAGCCAATGGCAATATCGATACATACTTTATCGATGCCGAGAATTATATTCTTCTGAAAACAGCTTCAAAAGTCAAAATCCAGGGTAATGAAGTGGAAAGCGAAAGTCTTTACACCAATTACAGGGATGTAAGCGGGGTCCTTATCGCGGGAACCATTACCAGTAAAGTCAAGGAACAAACCGTATCACAGGTCGTGATCGATAAAACAGAGTTTAACATTCCCGTAAACGACAGCCTCTTCGTAAAGCCTGCAGTAAAAAAATAAGTTCTAAAACCTCAGATTATGAAATTGGTGATCAAAGTTATTGTTGCCTCTCTTTTTTGCATTTTTGCAGGTAAAGTGCAGGCCCAGGACCGTATTAAGGTGGATGAGAATACCTTTGGCGACATCCAGGCCAGGCAGATCGGTCCGGCGATCATGAGCGGCCGCATTACGGCCCTCGCTGCAGTGGACCGGAACCCGGCCATGGTGTACGTTGGAGCCGCAACGGGCGGACTGTGGAAATCAAAAAATTATGGCACCACGTTCAAACCCGTTTTCGATAAATACAACCAGTCGATAGGCGCAATTGCTATTGATCAGAATCATCCCGATACGGTCTGGGTTGGTACAGGCGAAGTCTGGGTAAGAAATTCAGTATCGGTTGGTGACGGAATTTACAGGACGAATAACGCGGGGGAAACATGGAAACGAATGGGCCTCGAAAAGAC
>JAPLDN010000303.1 GCA_026391755.1 Bacteroidota bacterium | reverse complement strand
TCAAGCTTGGCATTAACCTTTATTTCCTGAGAGAAGGAAGGTCGTCCCAACAGGAGCAATATAAGCAAGCCAGTGATGTGGATTATTCGCATCTGTTTACCTTCTTGCACCCCGTTTTTTAAAAAGATTTATAAGCGGTTTCACGTAATCCTGGTCGGTCCTGATTTTTACCCAGTCGACCCCGCTTCTTAAAAATGTATCGTTAAGGAAAGCCTGGTGGTCGTCATTCCATTTTTTAAAGTACGCACGCTGCCTGAAGTCGGAAGAATCAACCCATTGCTCCGAACCCGATTCCGCATCTTTCACCCTGATCAGGCCAACATCGGGCAGGTTTGTCTCTCGCTCATCAAAGATCTGGACAGCAATGATATCATGTTTTTTATTCGCGATCTTAATGGCATCCACGAAGTTATGGTCAAGAAAATCGGAAATGACAAATGTACTGCAGCGCTTTTTAATTGCATTGGTAAGGAAGCGCAGGGGTTCGGTCAGGTTTGTGCCCCGTTGACCTGGTTTAAAATCGACCAGTTCCCTGATAATACGGAGTATATGGGATGGACCTTTTTTCGGAGGGATAAATTTCTCTATAATATTGCTGAAGAAGATCACCCCGACTTTATCATTATTCTGGATTGCACTAAAAGCCAGCACCGCAGCGATCTCGGTGATCGCTTCTTCTTTCAGGGTTTTCCTTGTTCCGAAATGGTTGGATCCGCTAACGTCGATCAGGATCATGACGGTAAGCTCCCTTTCCTCATCAAAGATTTTGATATAAGGATGGTTGAAACGCGCGGTAACATTCCAGTCAATATTCCTGATATCGTCGCCAAACTGGTATTCCCTCACTTCGCTGAAGGCCATACCCCTCCCTTTAAAGACAGAATGATACTGTCCTGAAAATATCTGGTTGGACAGACCCCTGGTCTTTATCTCTATTTTACGGACCTTTTTAAAGAGTTCGGCGGATTCCATAGTTCGTGAATCGTGAACCGTAATGCGTGAACCGGATCACGGTTCACGGATCACTGTTTCCGGTTAAGGTACTTCTACAGTATTTAAGATCTCATTAATAATATCTTCGGATGTGATATTCTCGGCTTCTGCTTCGTAGGTCAGGCCGATGCGGTGGCGCATCACGTCATGGGCTACTGCTCGGATATCTTCAGGAATAACATATCCCCTTCGTTTGATAAAAGCATAAGCTTTTGATGCAAGCGCAAGATAGATACTTGCCCTGGGCGAGGCTCCATAACTGATCAGGCCCTCGAATTTTTTAAGTTTATAATCGGCAGGGAAACGCGAAGCAAATACAATATCAGTAATGTATGTTTCAATTTTTTCATCGAGATACACTTCCCTTGCAACTGCTCTTGCCCTCAGAATATCTTCAGGTTTGATGATGGTGCTTGCAGCAGCGATTTCATTGCCGATATTCTGGCGGATGATCTGCTTCTCTTCTTTTTTGTCAGGATAACTTATAATTACTTTCAGCATAAAGCGGTCAACCTGGGCTTCAGGAAGAGGATACGTTCCTTCCTGTTCAATCGGGTTTTCCGTCGCAAGGACCAGGAATGGCTCGGGAAGCATGAAAGTCTGGTCACCGATGGTCACCTGCCTTTCCTGCATTGCTTCGAGCAGCGCACTCTGGACTTTGGCGGGGGAACGGTTAATTTCATCCGCCAGGATAAAATTGGCGAAAATAGGTCCTTTCCTTACCTGGAATTCTTCTTTTTTCTGACTATATACCAGCGTGCCCACGAGGTCGGCAGGAAGCAGGTCAGGTGTAAACTGTATGCGGCTGAACTTCGCTTCAATAATGCTGGCAAGGGTTTTGATGGCCAGGGTTTTCGCCAGGCCGGGAACACCCTCCAGCAGAATATGTCCGTTGGCCAATAAACCGATCAAAAGACGTTCGATCATATGTTTCTGTCCTATGATCACCTTATGCATTTCCATAGTGATCATATCCACGAAAGCGCTTTCCCTCTGGATCCGCTCATTCAGGGCTTTAATATCCGTCTCAACCATATATGAATTAATTTGATGGCGCAAAGGTATAAAACCCCTGCGACCTGATAAAGCCCCTCCTGTTAATATTTGTTAACCCCTTCGTTAAAAAAATGTTAACAGAATCCTTGAATATGGCTTCATTCGTGATGGTATGATTCGTTCCTTAGAATTGTAAAGGCGCGGTACAGCTGTTCCGCGAACAGCAGCCTTACCATTTGATGAGAGAATGTCATTTTCGAAAGGGCGAGAGCATCATACTGCCTTTGTTTTAAACCCGGGTGAAACCCATAGGGTCCGCCAACCAGGAAAACCAGGGATTTGATACCTGATACCATGCGCTGGTTAAGCCAGGCTGCAAGTTCGGATGACTTCATCTGGCGGCCGTTCTCATCAAGCAGGACTACGGTTTCGCCTGGCTGGATTTGTTTTTCCAACATTTCCCTCTCCCGGGCCTGTTGTTCATTTACGGGCAGGGAAGATGCGTTCTTTACAGCCGGGAGTTCAATATACTCGAGGGGAACATACCGTTTAAGGCGGTTGAGGTACTCGCCAATCCCTGTCCTTAGATATTCTTCCTCGGTTTTCCCGATGACAATGAACCTGATCTTCATGAAAGTAAAGCTTTTGCGATATTGCAAATATCGGAATTATTAAAAATAGTAAATTTGAAAAAAATATTCCATGTTCAGACCCTCAGTCCTTTTCATTTTTTTATGTATGCTGATGACGGGGCAGGCATCAGCCCAGGCTGATCCATCTCCGGGCATTATATCTTCTATAAAAAATGGAAATTCTGCTGAACTGGGAAAACATTTCAATGACATGATTGATCTGAATATTCCCGGGTTTAAGGACAGCTACAGTAAAATACAGGCTGAAAGGATAATAAGGGATTTTTTCAACAATAATCCAGTGAGCGATGTATCGGCAAACAGGGAAGGCAGTTCCCCTGACGGTTCGAAATATACCATTGGGAGTCTTAGCGCGGGCGGAAAGCATTACAGGCTGTTCTTTCTTCTCCGGAAAAACAAAGGTGAATACCTCATCTATCAAATGAATATACAGCCGGAGTGATAATATAGAATGATGGTATGGATCTTGAAGATATAATCAGCAGGGCTCTCGCCGAAGACATAGAAGATGGGGACCATACTACCAGGTCTACGATCCCTGCTTCTTCCCAGGGCAGGGCAAGGCTGATCATTAAAGCCAGCGGCATATTATGCGGAACGGGCATCGCCGAAAAAGTTTTCGCCGGTGTTGATCCAGGCCTGGCGATGATAACTTTTCTTAATGACGGGGCTGTTATCTGCCCCGGAGATATTGCATTTGAAGTTTATGGAAGGATATCTTCTATCCTGCAGAGTGAAAGGCTGGTTCTTAATTTTATGCAAAGGCTTAGCGGGATTGCAACAGCCACAAACAAACTCGTGAAACTCACCGAAGGCTTCCCTGCCAGGATCCTTGATACCCGCAAAACCACTCCCCTGCTTCGGGGGCTTGAGAAGTATGCCGTAAGGACAGGCGGGGGCTTCAACCACCGCATGGGCCTGTTTGATATGATCATGATCAAAGACAATCATATCGATTTTGCAGGAGGGATTGTAAAGGCTATTGATGCAGCAAGGCTTTACCTGGAAAAAAACAGGAAAGAACTAAAAATCGAAATCGAGGTTCGGGATCTCTCCGAATTGCAGCAGGTGCTTGACCATGGCGGTGTTGACCGGATTATGCTGGATAATTTTTCTCCTGCTGATCTGACAAGGGCTGTCGGGATTACTGCCGGCCGTTTTGAAACGGAGGCTTCCGGTGGCATCAATGAAAACAATATCAGGGATTATGCTGCCAGCGGTGTTGATTTCATTTCGGTGGGAGCACTCACCCACCATATACAAAGCCTTGATATGAGCCTGAAAGCTATCAGGGAGTGATACATCTTCCCAGGCCTTCTTCAAATGAAATTTTTGGTTGCCAACCCAGTGCGAGCCTGATCTTATCGATACCGGCATAAAGGTCGAATATCTCGTTCTGCCTTTCCGTTCCACGGGCCATATAGGGTTTGGTAATGCCGGTCAGCTTCATAACTGTCTTAACGAGATCTTCTACGCTGACCGAACTGCCGCTTCCTACATTATATATACCGGATTCTCCTTCAATGGTGCGGAAGATTGCATCCACCAGATCGTCGATATAAACATAATCCCTTTTAGGCCTGAGATCCATCACCTTTACTTCTTTGACAGCGGGATCCTTAACCATCAGGATGATTTCGGGAATGATAAAATGAGCGGGCTGCCCCGGGCCGTATGCATTGAAAGGCCTCAGAACAGAAACCCTAAGTTTGAAATTCTGAGCATAGAACTGGCAGGTATTATCGGCAAGGAGCTTGCTATGGCTGTATGGATTATAGGATTTAACGGGATGGTTTTCATCAATTGGGAGATACTCCGGAGAACCATAAAGATACGAGCTGATATAGGTAAGACCGGCCCCTGATGTGCGGCAGAATTCCAGCACATTGACAGTTCCCATGAGGTTGATCCTGTAAAATGCGCCCGGGTCTTTCCAGCTATCAGGCACAAAAGTTTTTCCGGCAAGATGGATAACATGAAAAAAATCGCTTCCCCTGAACATTTCAAAGCATGAAGGATCGGTGATATCGCCCTGGCCGAGATCCAGTCCCGTGACCTCAAAGCCCACGGATTGCAATCGTTTTATCAAAGCCCTGCCTATGAATCCATCGGAACCGGTAACCAGTATTTTTTTCAAAGTATAGAGGAAAGTTTTTGCAGGTCCTCGTTTGCTTTTTCGTAATCATCGGGGCGGCCTATATCCAGCCAGTAGCCCGAATAGGGAAAGACATTGACGGGGATTTGTTTTTCCAACAGGCTCAGCATGAGGTTATCGAAACCAAATGGCTTGTTTTTAGGCACATATTCAAGAACCTTACGGTTCATTGCATAAACTCCCATGCTGACGTTAAACGAATACTCCGGCTTTTCACGGAACCCGGTTACTTTATTATCATCCTTGTCGAGTTCGAGCACTCCAAAATCTATTTTAGTAGTACGGTGGTAAGTTGAAACCGTAAGCAAAGCCTTTTGCACCGTATGTTTTGAATACAGTTCCCTGAAATCCAGGTCCGTGAGAAGGTCTCCGTTCATCACAAGAAAGTCATCAGGCAGATTTTCTATTAGTTTTATGGGAGCGACCGTCCCCAAAGGTTCTTCCTCCAGCGAATAGTTGATCTTTAAACCGAATTTGGAACCGTTGCCCAAATATGCCATGATAATTTCGGCGAAATGGTTAAGGCAGATAGTTACCTCGTCAACACCGCATTTCACAAGCCTTGCGATCAGGATATCGATTATGGCCTTTTCCCCGACAGGGACCAGGGGTTTAGGGATAACGGTAGTATATGGCTTAAGCCTGGTACCTTTTCCGCCGGCGAGAATAACAGCCTTCATTTTCATTATATATTATAAAGATCGGGTTTGTAAAACTGCATATTCCCTGCAGCGCTGAACCACTTGATAGTTTCACTGAGGCCTTCATCGAGGGTATACCTGGGTGACCATCCGAACAAGTCTGAAGCTTTGCGGTTTTCTGCCCACAGGCGTTCAACCTCTGATTTCTCAGGACGTAATCTTGAAGATTCCCTTTCAATTTCAATGGGTTTGCCCATGATCCCCGAGATCTTCTTTACCAGGTCCGATATCGAGATTTCAAAATTGCTCCCCAGGTTTACGACCTCGCCCAGGGCGGTTTCACTTTCAGCAGCTTTAACGAAGCCAAGAGCAGTGTCCCTTACAAAATTGAGGTCCCTGGTCGGTGTAAGGGATCCGAGAGATATTTCAGTTTTCCCTGCAAGAATCTGGGTGATGATCGTTGGGACAACAGCCCTGGCCGATTGCCGGGGCCCGTATGTATTGAAAGGTCTTACGACGATAACGGGTGAGTTGAAAGAGCGGTAAAACGTAAGTGCCAGGAAATCTGCTCCCGCTTTGGAAGCTGCATAAGGCGACTGGGGGTTAACAGGGTGTTCTTCTGTAATGGGGACAAATTGGGCGGTGCCGTAAACTTCAGAAGTTGAAGTATGAATTATTTTTTTCAGGTTCAGTTGCCTGGCTGCCTGCAATATATTAAGGGTTCCCTTGATATTTGTGTCAATATACACATCAGGGCTATGATAAGAATAAGGTATCCCTATCAGGGCTGCCAGATGAAACACTACCTCGCATCCTTTCATTGCTTCCCGCATGCCATTCGGATCCCTGATATCCCCGCTGAAAACGTTTAGTTTTTCTTTCAGATCCCCCGGGAAATATTCCAGCCAACCCCAGCGGTTAAAAGAATTATAATGGACCATCGCGGTCACTTCACAATTTCTTTTCAGTAATTCCTCTACCAGGTGACTGCCAATAAACCCCCCGGCGCCGGTTACAAGGACTTTAGTGTTTTTAATCTCCATACTAATTTAAATTCCTGACAAAATTAAGAATAAAGAGCAGAAATCTGCAAGACACCATATTTTTCTAACTTTGCATGACAATCGCTGAAAACATCATTAGAGCTACATTGGGTTGAAGAAATTGAACGGTAAAAATATCATGATATTTTTGCTCCTTTGCTTCGTTGCAAACTTTGCAGCGGCAACAGAGGACAAACCTGAACTTCCGGTCATTATAAGGCAGGTTGACTCACTTAACAATCTGGCTTTAAGAAATTCATACGAAGAAATGGCCTTTTCCAGGTCACTGGCCACCCAGAGCCTGTATCTTGCCCGAAGCTGTCACTACCTGGAAGGCGAAGCCAGGGCATTATATTGTCTGGGACTTACCAATCAGAACCAGGGAGATTTCCCGGTTTCCCTGGAATATTATTTCAAGAGTCTCGACATTTACCAGGGTCTTAAAGATTTCGATAATGAAATCCTGCTCAATCAATCTGTGGTCGAAATTTTTTTACGGCTAAATGATACTTACAGGGCCGAACCATACCTTGACAAAGCATATGCCCTTTTAAGTAAATCAACCGACCATGAAATACCTTCGTCATTTTACATCTCGAAAGGTAATCTCTTTATGGGAAAAGGCAATTACCGGGAAGCGATTGATTGTTATTATCATAGTGCCGGATATTCGTTGAGTCATAAAAATAGCCTGGGATTCGGAAGAGCCTGTAAACTTATCGGAGATGCATATATCCAGCTTAAACAGTTTAACAAGGCTATCTTTTTGTATCAGAAGGCACAAGCAATTTTCCGTCAACAGGATAACATACGTGAAGTTAGCGTGCTTAACACCCGCATCGCTCATGCCTGTTCCGTTCTCGGTAACAAGCAGTCAGCCCTTGAATACAACAAAAAAGCCTACCATGAAAGATTAAATACCGGTATTAAAAGCCTTATCAGTTCTTCCATAATTAATGTTGGTGGATCCTTTATGGAAGTTGGCAAATATGATTCTTCTGTTAAATATTTACGGCTTGGCCTTGAACGCAGCGTTGAGGAAAAGCGGAACAGTCTCATAGAAGAAGCTCATTTACTGCTTGCCGACTGCTATGCCCTTCAAAAGAATTATAAACTAAGCCTTGAGCATTACCAGGAATATTATACTGTTCATATCAGGATGAATGAGGACCGCAATAAGGTCGCTATTCATACGATTGAAGCCGGACACCTGGTGCGTGATGTAGAGAACACCCACAATTTTCTCACTCGTCAGAATGAGACCCAGCAATTCGATCTCAGGAATCACAGGCTGCAGCTGCTTGTTATTGGATTCATCCTTATACTTACTCTCACTGTAGGTTTGATTGTGCATGGATTGACCAGAAGGACGCAGAGATCTGAAAAAGAACTGCAGGTGCTTAATTTCAAACTTGAAAACGAGATTAGGGAGCATAAAGAAGCTGAGCGTCATTTTGAAGAAAGCGAAAATCTTTACCGTTTTCTGGCAGAACACTCTCCTGATGTCGTCTCCCTGTTTGACAAGAGTCTTAAGAGGAAATATGCTTCCCCAAGTTGCTTTTCGATGTATGGGTTCACCGAGGAAGAGCTTATTACCAGGCCTGATCCTTTGGAAGTGGTTGATCTTTCATATAGAAAACAGATCAGATCATCACTTGAATCAATTTTCCAGAAAAAAACACCCCAAACACTTGTATACAAGGGAAGGAAGAAGGACGGCAGTTCATTTTGGGTTGAAAACCATATAAACCCGATGGTAGATCCTGTAAGCGGCGAGGTTCATGAACTGGTAACCGTGGTGAGGGATATTTCAGACCGGATGGTATATGAAGAACAACTTGCCGAAAATGAAAGACAAAAAGAAGTTTTGCTCTATGAGATCCACCACAGGGTAAAAAACAACTTTGCAATTTTGATCAGTCTCATGGAACTTCAGAAACAATTTGCAAAGGTTGATTCGCTCGACATGCCATTAATTGATCTCCAACTCAGGGTCAGGACTATGTCGCTCGTTCATGAACAATTATACCAGAATCAGAGCATTGATGCCATCCCGCTTGGTTCCTACCTGGAACGCCTTACCAGCATTATCAGCAGTGCTTTCAGCAAGCCCAATATCAGTCTTCATACTTCGGTGCAGGAATGCGCTGCCAGGATTGAAATTGCACTGCCCCTGGGCCTTATTGTAAATGAACTCCTTACCAACGCATTCAAATACGCATTTCCCAAAAATGCAGTGGGGGATATCTGGATCGATCTGAAGCTCGATAAAACAAATGAAAAAATCCAAACCGGGCTGGAATCAATTTTCTATATTCTTAATATTAAGGATAACGGCGTTGGTCTGCCCGAAAATTTTTCGTTTGAAAAAAATGTTTCAACGGGGTCCCAGATTATCAAGATCCTTATTGAACAGCTGGAAGCTCAATATGAGTTAGGGCCAGGACCGGGTACATCCTTTACTTTGCGTTTTGCAGCATTTCCCAAGGAATTTAACTGAGAACTGAGAATGAAAGGAAAGAAAAAGATTTCAATTATAGGTGCCGGAACCATTGGCACTGCCATTGGCACCATTTTGTCGGAAAACTCATCGGGGGAAGTTCTCCTGCTTTCAGTGGAAGAGACTGTCGTCGGTTCAATCAACGAACAGCATATCAATGCAAAGTATTTTCCGGGGCACCACCTCCACGGGGATCTTAAAGCAACGACAGATGTGAGCCGGCTTACAGGGTCCTCGGTGATCTTCCTTGCGATACCTTCAGTTGTCATGCTCGATTACCTGAAATCCATCAGGGGATATATTCCTCCAACCTCAATCCTTGTAAACCTTGCCAAGGGTTTTGGCTGCGGGGAAAGCACGATTGTCGACTGCCTTAAACAGGAATTCAGCAATCCCGTTTGCACCTTGAAAGGGCCGAGTTTTGCCAAGGAAATCATTAACCGTATCCCAACAGGATTTACTTTAGGCCATCCTGGAGAAACGATTGCAGATGAGGTTTCGGTTTTATTTAAAGGTTCGACCATTTATCTTGATTTCAGTGACGACATACAGGGGGTTGAGCTACTGAGCATTCTCAAGAACATTTATGCCATCGTCCTGGGCATTGTGGATGCCCAGTTTAATTCGCCTAACCTGAGATTCCTTATACTTACAAGGGCTTTCAGGGAGATGATGAATATCATGCTTTATTTCGGAGGCAGGGAAGAAACCATTTATAAGTATTGCGGTTACGGTGATTTTACGCTGACCGCGCTGAATGACCTCAGCCGTAACCGTACCCTGGGCCTTTTAATAGGGAAAGGCTTTTTTACCGAGCATGTCTCCCATGAACTGGTGCTTGAGGGGAAGACAGCAGCCAGCATTTTTTACGAAAAGATTGCAAGGGAAACAGCAGTTGAGCAACGATTTCCCATCATGAGCGAGCTCTATAAAATCTTTACCCTGAAGTACGATATTTCGAGGTTCGTCAGCACGGTTCTCGAGATGGAAGAACCCTGATTCTGGCGCTTCGCGCCGTTGCGGGATATCCAGTTATCCAGTTATCCAGTTATCCAGTTATCCAGCTATCCAGTTATCCAGTTATCCAGTTATCCAGCTATCCAGCTATCCCGTTATCCAGCTATCTAGTTATCTATATATCCAATTATCCATCTGCTTTCGCAAAATTTTCGTATATTTGCTAACTTTTTCACATGTAATTACCTGGGGTTGACCGGTTTTGACAGCAGGGAAGTGGGATTGTAAGCATGCCGGGAGTTCGAGGATCAGTCCCGTAAATACGAATCCGCACAAACAATAAACGGCGATAACTTCGCTTACAGACTGGCTGCCTAATCTTAGAGATTAGTCGACAGTTGTCTCCCGGGAAGCCCTTCCTGCCGGCGTCCCGACCGAGGCATCAGAAATGACGGGATAGGCTGTTCAAGGTTCCGGTGAACATCCGAAATTAAGGTAACTACGGTTTAGGCCGGCCTGCCGCGGGCCATCCTTCTCCCG
>JAPLDN010000278.1 GCA_026391755.1 Bacteroidota bacterium | reverse complement strand
AAGGTTTTATTCCTTTGATGTCGCCAAATGCAAATTCGTTGTACTTAACAGTAATGAAAAAATCATTGGTGCACCCATACAAAAAACATGGCTGAACAAAGTCCTGACTGAATCAGATGCCGATCCCGGAACAAACCTCGTTTTCACTTTCGCTCACCACCCCTGGCATACAGAGATATGGACCGAAGGGAACAACGATTCGGTTGACATTTCGTTTTACCGGGAGTTCGTGAAATATTATAAAATGGTTCAGTATTCATATGGCCATGCCCACGATTTTGAAATTGGAGCAATCGTAGATACTAATTCCCTGAACACTGTCCCGCATGATTTCCGCACGGTCCTTGCAGGCGGAGGGGGAGCCGAGCTCACCAGGTACTTCTCAGGATCTCACGATTACCAGGAAATCCAGGAAACTGTCGACGATTACAACTATGTGATAATGGATATCAATGTTGACAATAAATCTTATGTTGCCGAAGTATATACATTGGGGAAACCCGAGCACCCTCTGCATCAGATTCTCGATACCTGGCATTTCATGATGAACCAGCCGGCTCCTGATAAACCTGTTGTCGCACTTGTCAATACTGCAAATCCGGTAATCCTTTCTGCCACAGCCATGACAGGTGCAGATTCCTGTATGTCTTCACGCTTCCAGATCACGGCAACACAAGGTTCCTATACAACAACCGTCCTTGACAAAATCCGTGACCGGGAGGATATATTTGAAAACACCGGGTCGCCCGATTTTATTCCTATCAATAAAAATGCAGGGATCGATCTCACAAAATTAGAAGTCCCCGACAGTATCTTTGTCCTGGGTACACATTATTGGTACAGAGCCAGGTACCGGGACGATAATTTAAAGTGGAGCCCATGGTCAAATGAAGTCGGGTTCCTGTTCACAGGAATTAATAATGTGAACTTTAATTCAGAGGATTTCAATTTGTCTCAAAACTCCCCCAATCCCTTCAGCGTTTCGACCGTCATCAGCTATCAATTGAAAACAAGAGCTTTTGTGACAATCAAAATCTTTGACCAGCTTGGTATTGAGATTGCAAGCCTTGTGAATGAAGAAAAACAGCCGGGAAACTATGCCGTAAATTTTTCTGCTGTTCACGACCATTATTCCTCCGGAATTTATTTTGTACAGATGAAGTGTGACAACTTTGTACAAACCAGGAAAATGATGATCTCCGATTAAAATTAGTGGTTTCTTTCCCATGTAAAATTGGCAGGGTGAGAATCACCATACCCGATTATTTATTGTATATAAGGGGTAACATTTCATATAGTCAGTTAAATCAAAGCAAATCCATAGGACATAGGAATCGTAAAATTCGTGTTGCCTTGAAAACCTTTTATCCTGTTGATTGAAACCTCTCCCTGCGGTTTCACTTTTTGATAGAGTTCTTGGTAATTTTGAAAAAACTGGACCGTATCGAATTTCTGGATTTTCTTTAAAGGAAATTCGTTAAGTGCTGCCCAGCTTTTAACAATTTTTTGATCTTCATCCCCGAAAAACGCCCATTCCGAATCCGGCCAGTGATCTAAAACAAGAATATCAGGCGCCATGGTCAATGCATGTTTCAATGCAGAGCGAGGGTCTTCCATCTCATGAAGACAGAATTCAAACATCACCAAATCACCTTTAGCATCTGAACAATTAAAATCAGAATGAACCAGTTCAAATTTATCATCAAGCCCTGATTTTATCAGATTTACTTTTAGAATGTCGAGGGCTTCCCGGTCATAATCGACTGCAACCACCTGTTTTGAAATACGACCGTATTCGATAAGTTGTCCTCCCCCCGCTCCTATGGTGATAATGGTTTTATTGTTAAAATCATAAAACTGAAGGAGGTTTGTGATTATTTTTTTAATATCTGTAGCCATCTTCCTGAAAATAATGAATTACCATTCCCCTGATTCATTGTAGCAATGTCAGCCTCAGCAACAGTTTCCGGAAGAACTGCAATCGCAGCTGGGTTCGGTTCCTCTTAAGATCCCGTTGATGATTCCCGCGGCACAGCCTACGCCCGACCTTACGCTTATGGCATGCTCTCTGCAATTTTTATCACAGGCCCCGCACTCCATGCAGAGATCCCTTTTCATGATCACTGCTTTTTTACCGACGATTTCAAATACGTTGTGCGGACAAACAATGGTGCACATCAAGCATCCATTGCATTTCGCTTGGTCCAGCTCCAGTGTGACAACATTGCTCAGGTATACCAATCCATTCATACACTAAGAAATTTTGAGATGACCCATAAAACAACACCCAGGGCAGCTATGGCTATCTGCACAGGCAAGGCCGTTTTCATTTCCTTCTGAACACCCGAAAGGGAAGTGAATGTAGTACTGCCTGTGAAATTCATGGCCAGGAATGAGGAGAGTCCTCCGATCATCAGGAACCATGAAACAGTCTCAACCCAGCCGGAACCTGTCATATGAAGCAAGTATAGCGCAAGGGCAGCGACCCATCCTACAAGCAATCCCTTTAGCGCAAATCGCCTGAAAGGGATCCATGGCAGAAGCATGGGCGTAACTGCAAGTCCGGCCAGGTAAGCCACTAAAAGGTTGAATGCCGACCTGAGGCCATTCGCAAATGCAAGATCCAGGGAATATCCATGCCTGTTAAGTCCCGATAATAAAATGAACAAGGCAGGAACAAGAAATAGGTAATACCTTCCGTATGAAAGTTCGACCGGGATGAGTTTCATTCGCTCCCATACCGGGAATTCAACGCTGCGCATCTCCCGGGTAGCTTTCATCCCATTATGCATGAATTCGCTGATATCCGCTGCCCTGACAGGACCGTAAATCACCCTGAAACCTGTCTGCTCTTTCACTTCATGGGCCGAAACGCCAGTTGCTCCAAGCTGGGGGACGATCAGCCGGCGATGAGTAACTATTTTACTCAGATCCAGCTTCGTGACCCGGCTGATAAGTTCCTTTGTCCCGAAAGTTCCTTTCCCGGCCGCACACCAAACATTGATCCCTTTGGTGTTCAGGATCAGCACCCAGGAATTCATTCCTGAAAGCGCCTTTCTTACATGGTCAAAAGTGAGTTTGAAATTGCAGGTGACAAACACTTCGGAGTCATTATCCGGATTTCCCACGGCATACAATCCCGGCTCAACTTTATAATTCATCCGTCCTATAGCCCATCTTATCCTGACGGTATTCAGGATATCATTAACACTCCAGGCCGTTGAGATCCGGGGCACGTTCCCTGCTGTCGTTGACAGTGATCCGGTAATATAATCAGAATGCATTTTTTATAATGTAACGAGCAGGTAAAATCCAAGTAAAACAAGTGAAACCCCTCCTATGTATTTAACAACAGTACCTACGAGATTTAGGGTTTTTGCGGCCCTGCCTATTCCCACGCTAAGCCCTATCATCATGGCCGCAAGGGGGATGCAATAACCCAGGGCAAAGGTGGTCAGCATCATGAATCCCCATAAAGCACTGCCTTTAACGAAAGTGGCTGCAAGAACTATAGGGAATAAGGGGTTGCAACAGGTGTTCAGTGCACTGAACAAGCCTCCCACGGCCAGCCCAAACAGTATGGCCGCAAATGTCCCGGTTTCCTGCCTCTCAGGGTTTAAATTCATTCCAGGCAGCTTGAACGGGAGAAAATCCATAGAATAGATCCCAAAAAAAATGGCAATAAGCGCTGCCGTGATCTTTCCGTAATTGCCAAGGGAAGAACTGATCCACTGTCCGGCGTAGCCGAATAAAAGTCCAATAATGGCCATGGATATTACACCTCCAAGGAGGAACGCAAGCCCCCTGAATACCGTTGTTTTTGTTTTGACTGCGGATGAGGTTGCCCCTGAATAGCCGGCCACCACACCGATCACCGCGAAGTTACATCCGCAGGTCACTACGCTGATCATTCCCATGAGGAAAACCGCAGCCAGTATAGTGATAGCCGCATGCTCACTGCTTAAAACCTGGTTGATCCATGTATTCATGATCATTATTTTTTGGGACAACAGGATGAATTCTTTGTGGTATCGCAACCGGCCTTCTTTGTCGTATCACAACCTGCTGTTGAACCCGAAGAACAACATGCCTTCTTGACAAGCTCGGGCGGAGGTTTGTGGGTTAGTTTGAATAGCAACCGCAGTGAGCGGAGCCTTCCTGGTTCTTTACCTCATTGTTTTTTACTTCTTCTGCCATCGTACATTTAGTTTAAACTTCTTACTTGCAATTATAAACGCCCTTAATATTGACTACCTCATAAAACCGGTTGAATACCTTCCCCAGTTCATAAATGCTTTTAGGGTCCAGGCAGTAATTCACCTTCACCCCATCCACCGTCCCCTGTATCAGTCCGGCATCCTTCAATTCCTTCAGATGCTGGTTTACAGTAGTCCGGCTTAAGGGAAGCTCCTCGCAGATATCCCCTGTCATGCATACCCTGGTTTCGGCCAGGTACTGCATTATTGCCAGCCTTGCAGGGTGTGCAAGAGCTTTGAACAAGACCGAAGCGGAACTCAGTTTCGGATCGAATAAGTCTGTTTTGGAATAGGCCATACTGAAAAATTATGACGCAAATATACGTTGTATTTTGAAATAACGTATTAATACGTCAACAATACTTCGATCAACCCAATATTTAAATCGCTTTATTATCACTAATTGATTTTTCTTATTATCTTTGCTGCATAAATTGTTAATGTATGTGGATTACGGTGAGTATACTTGCAGCCCTGGTGGTTCTTATAGGAATTCTTATCTTTAATGCAAGGCAGAAAATGAAAAGCCTCAAGGATGTTAAGTCCAGCGAAAAAGTAAAGGAGTTGACTGACCAAAATTTTCAGAATAAGATAAAAACAGGAATGGTCCTTGTCGATTTCTGGGCTGCCTGGTGCATGCCCTGCAAAATGATGATCCCTGTTCTGAATGAAGTTGCCGAAGAAGCCGGCGATAAAGTGACCATAGCTAAAGTCAATGTTGACGAGCAAAAAGCCATAGCGGCTAAATTCGGAATACGCAGCATCCCAACCATGATCTTATTTCAGAACGGGAAAGAAGTTAAACGGATTGTCGGTGTGAAATCAAAGGACTATCTGCTGAAGGAATTTGACCGCCGGTTTAATTTGTAAACGATATGAAAAAAGCATCTCTGATCGTATTAATCCTGTTGTGGTGTGCCGGATCTCCCGGAGGGTATGCCCAGGTAAAGGTCCCTGCAGTGAAAACTCTTGTCGAAGTCTATTACTTCCATCCTTCGGAACGTTGCCCAATTGACCAGTCCATTGAGCAAAACCTCCTCAGGCTGATGCAAAACAGCTTTGCAAAAGAAGTAAAAGACGGTACCATAAAATTCCAGGTCGTCAATACCGATGACAAATCCCAGGCTAAAACCGTGGCCAGGTTCGATATCAACTCCCAGGCTTTATATGTTGTGAAACTAAGGAATGGTAAGGAAACCAAAAATGATCTTACTCATTTTGCCTTTGACTACGGACAAAGCAATCCCGAACGTTTCAGATCAGGATTAAAAGTTGAGATCGAGAAAGCCCTGCAGTAAATCAGGCTTGTTTCTCAGACTTTTTTACCATAAGGCTGGTCAGGAACCAGGCCGCCAGTATGAATACCGGCCATGCAATCAGCCAAAAGATCTGTTCTGTCATGAATCAGGCGTATTAATAAATATGGGACTCGGATTGCAGTTCCTCGGTGCTGATCTTCTTTTTATCCATGGCCCTCCATACATACCAGATATAGGCCAGTACGAAAGGTACCAGGAGCGATACATAGCTCATGGCTGTAAGCGTGTAATGGCTCGACGAACTGTTTTCAATGCTTAGTGAACTTTGAAGATCATAAGTCGACGGGTAATAGGCCGTATGGTTATAACCCGCCAATAAAAGCAGCGCCCAAACCGTGAGGACGGTGCCGGTACCACTCAACCATATTCCCCTTGTATGGCATTTTTCAAAACAAAAGGCCGAACGGATGATCCCCAGTAATACCGCTGCTACACCCAATACAAACACGATTGCAACAACAGGCAACGCCAGGAGGTTATGAAGGTATTTATATGGCTCCATGCTTACAATCCCGGTTTTAGGATCAACCGCAAACCCATTTGAAAGCAAAAGCCATCCGGCGAAGACAAGAAAAAATACAAGAAACGGAATGGCATTATGAAGGAGTTGCTTTTTCAGGCGTTCCATGATCGTGGCATGGTTTATACGGTTCATGAAATACAGGATTGCAAGCACCCTGGCAAGGAAGAATACAGCAAGTCCCAGGCTGAGGTTAACAGGGTTTAAAGCGGCTTCAAGTCCGTGAGCCGGGCCTTTCCATTCCGAGATGATCGGCATGTTTCCCGAAGTAAGATCCAGAAGATTCATCTTATTGACTGAAAAAGCCGAGCCTGTAAAAAAGGTTGCAACTGCAGTTCCCAACAGCAAGGTTCCTAGGAAACCATTGAGCACCAGGAAAATCTCAAAGGTTTTCTGGCCCAGGAAATTCCCCGGCTTCTTACGGTATTCATATGAAACTGCCTGTATTACGAAGGCTATGAGGATGGCCATCCACACCCAGTAGGCTCCGCCGAAACTGGTTGAATAAAATAGAGGGAATGAGGCAAAGAATGCACCCCCAAAGGTTACCAGGGTGGTGAATGTCAGTTCCCATTTCCGGCCCAAAAGGTTTACGAGAAGTGTTCTCTCTTCTTCGTTTTTTCCGAGTGAATAAATAAGTGTTTGTCCTCCCTGGACGAACATCAGGAACACCAGTAATGCTCCCAGGAGGGAAACTATCAGCCACCAGTATTGTTGCAGGCTTAACAGGGATAATGATTCGAACATGGTATCTTGTTTTTTTAATGACCGGAAATGAAATTAAGCAGTAAACCCCTTGTTGATCTGTTTCAGCATAATGCTGATCTCGGCAATCAGCAGGGCCGTAAAGAAAACAGCAAACAGCCAGAATGTAAACTGAACTGAAGAGGCTTTCAGTTGTGAAACGGCAGCAATGGTTGGCAATATATCCTGGATTACCCAAGGCTGGCGGCCCACCTCGGCAACAATCCAGCCCAGCATGGAAGCAATATAGGCAAGTGGGATTGTCCAGAGAGCGGTATACAGTATTACCTTTTTTGTTTCGATCTTGTTTTTTACTGTCAGGATCAGGACCACCAGCAGGAGTGCAAAGAAATGCAGTCCGAGGAAAACCATGATACGGAATGAATAGAAACTGGTGGGGATGCTCGGTATCAGTTCATGAACATCACGGTTCGCGTAATACCCATATCCGAAATGCTTGTAATTCGCCTCGAAGGTAGTGAGGCTTGCAGCCGCCAGGCTGTCTTTACCGGCCAGTTTGGCTTTTTTGTATGCAGAAAGGGAATTGATGGCTATCAAGCCTTTTGCTATACGTTCATTATACGAAGGTATGCCCTGAGCGGGGTTTCCATGAACCAGGTCATAAATGCCCGGCACATAGGCATTCGGATTGAGGAAGGCCATGTATGAGAGAACATCAGGGATCTCGACAAGGTACCTGAAGTCCATTTTTTTATGGCCTGGCACTGCAGGGTCCGGTTTCAGGATGCCGAAAGCAGCCAGGGGCGCATTCTGCTGTCCCATATAAAGATTCTCCATGGCCGCGAATTTCATGGGCTGGTGATGGGCTACCGCACGGGCCGATCCGTCCCCTGTGAGCATGATGAAGATGGAAGCCGGCAAACCAAAACTTGCAGCTACGATGATGCTCCTTTTAGCGTAAAGGATGTCGCGCTTTTTGAGCAGGAACCAGGCGCTTATGCCAATAACAAATAAGGAGGCAAGCACATACCCTGAAGAAACGGTGTGCAGGAATTTATTGATGGCAACAGGTGAAAAAAGGACCTGCCAGAAGTTGATCATCTCATTTCTTGCCGTGTCAGTGTTGAATTTCATACCCCCTGGTAACTGCATCCAGCCGTTGGCGACAAGAATCCATAAGGCACTCAGGTTACTGCCTATGGCTACCAGCCAGGTAGAAAGCAGGTGAAATTTCTTTCCCACCTTATTCCATCCGAAAAACATGACAGCAATAAAGGTTGTTTCAAGGAAAAAGGCCATGATACCTTCGATAGCGAGAGGAGCGCCGAAAATATCGCCTACAAACCAGGAATAGTTCGACCAGTTCGTGCCGAATTCAAATTCAAGGATAAGCCCGGTCGCAATCCCAATTGCAAAATTGATCCCGAATATCGTCATCCAGAATTTTGTGAGGCGTTTCCATTCTTCATTCCCTGTTTTAATATAGATCGTCTCCATAAAGGCAATGATGAAGGACAGCCCGAGTGTAAGCGGTACGAAAAGCCAGTGATAGCATGCAGTAAGTGCAAACTGGGCCCTTGACCAGTCTACAAGCGCAAAGTCAATATGATTCATAAATCAAATTTTGATTAGTTGAGGTTCGGTATGCTAAAATAACATAAATATACATCCCTGCATGCTAAATTGCTTCAGGATAATTCGCTCAGACCTCACCAAATACTTCAGCAATGCTTTCGAATAAGTCCTTCTTGCTGAATGGTTTGGCCAGGTAAGCGTTGCAGCCTGCTTCCATTAAACGTTTCCGCTCCTCAGTCATGGCATAAGCGGTCTGGGCTATGACCTTTATTGGATATCCTTTTTTACGGATCTCTATTAAACATTCATACCCGGTCAAACCAGGCATGTTGATATCCAGCAGAAGCAGGTCAGGTAAACTTGTGGCAATCATTTCCATGAGAGTTTGACCGTTCTCTGCCCTCAACAGTTTTGCATTGGTCTCTTTCAATAACTGTTCGAGGTAAAGATATGAATCCGCCTCATCCTCGGCAATCAGGATTGTTTTTTTACTCAGATCCGGTGATTTTTTCCCGGTAATTAAAATAACCGGATTCCTGCCGGCATTCAAAGGGACAAAAGGGATGGTAAATGTGAATATACTTCCTTTCCCCACCTCCGATTCAACCTGGATATATCCCCCCAGAAGTTCTGCAAAAGCCTTGCAAATACTAAGTCCCAGGCCGGATCCTTCATGGTATTCGTTCTCTTCAACCTGGCGGAATCTTTCAAAAATAATCGAAAGTTTGTCTGAAGGAATACCTTTTCCGGTATCCTTGACAAAGAATTCGATATAGTCAGAATTATTTTCCTGCTTTCTCCTTAACCCGACAGTTATAGTTCCTTTTGAAGTATATTTAATTGCATTTGAAATCAGGTTATCGAGAATCTGCTGTAGTCTTACGGCATCGGTATCCACTTCTAAACCGGGAAGACAATCTGCAATATCAGAAACAAGCCGGAGTTCAGTCTTTTTCTTTAACAGATCCATATTCCTGAATGATTCAACTATTGTATTAACCAGATGAAGCAAATTGCACGGGCTCCTTGAAATTGTTATCTGTTTTGCTTCAAGCTTGGAAAGATCGATTATATCATCTATAATATGCAACAATCTTTTTCCTGCATTCCTGATTATCATTGTAAATCGTTCCTGTTCCAGCGGGTCTGTTTCAGGCTGCCCTATTAGTTCGGAGAATCCAAGAATAGCATTCATGGGGGTGCGTATTTCATGACTCATATTGGCCAGGAAAGACGATTTCAGGCGATCTGATTCCTGTGCTCTTTCAACAGCCGCTTTTAACTCGAGTTCCATACGCTTGCGATCCGAGACATCGACGACAGAAATGATACCGGCAGACCGCCCTTCATAAACAGTTGCATTGCCAGTAAGAAACACCCATTTAGACTGTCCGCTTTTTGTGATTATCCTGAATTCATAAGAGGATGGTGCTCTGTCACCAATCTGTCTCTTCTTTCCGATCTGCTGCACTGTCTCCTTGTATTCCGGAGCAACAAATTCCCAGAAATGCTGCTTATATAATTCTTCAGAAGTAAATCCGCTGATCGCCTCCGCGGCCTGATTACAATAAACCCAGAAGTCTTTCTGGTAGATCATGATCGCATATGGAGAATTTTCGGCCAGTGACCTGAATTTTACTTCACTCTCCTGTAACTTTTCCTCTGCCTGCTTCCTGGCAGTAACTTCTCTTAATGAACCTTCGAGTCCGGCAGGCTTCCCTTCCGCATCCCTGACCAGATGCACACTAATTGAGGCCCATTTTAATTCTCCTGACTTTGTTTTTAATTTTATATCATAATCAGCTACTTGTTCTTTCTCCTGCAGCTCACTGATCATCATATCCCTGTCGTCCCGGTTAAAATAAACCTCCTCGACAGGTTTGCCTATCAGTTCCTGCCGCTCATAACCCGAATACTTGTGTATCGAGGGACTGATGTCAATTATCTTTCCATCTGCGTCGACCTGGAAAAACACATCCTGGACGTTTTCAAAAATCGTCCTGTACTTGTTTTCACTTTCCCTCAGAGCTTCTTCAGTTCCTTTCCTTTCAGTGATATCGGTAAAAATAGTTGCAAATCCATCCTTGTCCCATGGGGATACCGAAATTGAGAAAGACTTGTCCAATGGGGGAAAAAAGACTTCAAAAGAAAATGGCATCCCGGTTTTTACCACGTCGAGATACTCTTTGAAGAAAGGCGGATCTACTACATGATAAGCTTCTGTTGCAAGTTTGTCAATAACATCTTTCTCCCTGATACCTATTATTTGTTCAAACCGTGGATTGATCCCAATTATCCTGTAATTCTGAGGTTCCCCCTGTTCATCAAACACCAGCTTATGCAATGCCACGCCTTCACCCATATTGGTGTACAGGTTCATCAGCCTCTTTTCACTCATCTGAAGTGAAGTATTTGCCAGTTTCAGCTCGGTAAAATCACTGAATATGGTATATACCTGGTAGGGTACCTGTTCTTTATTTCTGAAGAGGGGAGTGGCGTTTATCAGCAGCCATTTGTATGATCGGGCCTGAGGATTATATACCCCCATGAGCGCGTTAGTGACTGTTTTCCCGCTTTTTAATGCAATCATGGCAGGATGGTCCTCCCACGGGTAATCGGAACCATCTTCATGAATTGCTTTCCATTGTGGGTCCATCAATGAACGGCCCTGTATCTGGTCGAGGCTCAGCCCGAGCAGTTCCTGGGCTGAGGAGTTGGCCAGAATGATCTTTCCTTCGGCATCCTGGTAAACAACACCCTGCAACATGGTATTAAAAAGAGACTTGAACCTTTCCTCATTCTGTTCCAATTGTTCCTCAATCTGCTTTCTGAAGGTAGTATCTACAATAAAGCCCTCAATTCCCTTAACCTCTTTACCATCAGATACAGGCAGGGCAGTGAAATCATGATATCCTATCGTGCCATCCCTGCAAAGCCTGCTGAATTCACCACTCATGTATTGCTTTTCGCCTTGCATTATGCCGTCGACGAACCGGTTGGCCAGTTCCCTGTCTTCAAGCTTCTGGATCTCTGCAAAATGGCGGCCAATGATCTCCTCCTTCGAATTATACTTGTACAGATTGACCCAGGCTGGGTTAACGTCCCTGATAATCCCGTCCTTATCAATAAAAAAATAGCCCACAACGGCATTCTCAAATATGGACCTGAATCTGAATTCGCTTTCATCTGATTTATCCGGGGCCAGCGAATGCGCATTCTTTTCCTCCCTGAGAGCATCTTTAAGGTCACTTGAAGTGCCGGTTTGTTTCGGTTTACCTTGAACCATTGTAGAACAATTATCGGATCCGGATTCGGGTTTCAGTGCTTTTAATTCTCAAAAGTACATCTTTCATCTGGCATAGTCAATATGGATCACCCCAAAACTTTTTGTTTTCAAGGCATCATTAAATTGATAGCCCGGATTGCGTAATTCTTCCACCTTTACTTAAAATATGTCAACGATTACATATTTCACCTTGCGGAAAGCTGAAACCGGTATTACCTTTGTTAAAAAACATCATGAAACTTTTATCAACTTCAAATAGCAGATCACATCCCATAAAAATAGCCGTTGCATGTTTCGCGATATTACTTGTATTTGCAGGATGCCGCAAACAGGATAATTCAGGTTCTGGTACCACAGGTGGAAAAACCATCGATCAACTGGTCATCCCTTCAAATTTCAGCTGGGCCACCACGAGAAACGTGACCATCTACATTTCCGCCAAAGACAACCTTGATAACCCGATCGCAGGTGTTCGCTTAACGCTTTATACCGCCAATCCCGACTCGGGAGGAGTTTACCTTGTAAGCGGCTTCACCGGCGCCGACGGCATGTGGAATTCCATCGCTTCATTACCAACGGCGATGAATAAGGTAACGGTATTTAATAATTTCCTGGGCCTGGTGCGTCAAATGGAGTTTCCGATTAATGCAAATACTGTGAACGGTCAGTTCGGGGGTAAATCTCCTCAGCCTGCGGCAACAAAATCCTGATGCCCGTCAACGCTCCTGTTGACCAGGTTTTGTTACATGATATCAATACGGCTCTTCCTGAATATACAAATGAGGTTGCGGCTCATCCCGAATGGTTCAACGGCACTGCACCCAACAATATTGAAATCCTTAGCGTGAGCGATGTTTACATTACCTATATCACCGAGGGAGCCGGCTGGATGAACAGCCTGGGATATTTTACGTTTAATACTAATCAGCCTCCTGCCTCGGCAGCGGCGATCGATACAATACATGTTATTTTCCCGAACGTGAGCAATACCGGAAGCGGCGGGGGATTGAACCCGGGTAATAAGATTTACTTAGGCAAATTCCCTGCAGGGAAATCCATAGGCTTTGCGCTGGTTCCGCATGGATGGAACGGGATTTCCACTTATGTAGGTCCTACGAGCGATGTATGGTATTCCATACCTTCCTTTAACACGACTGATCCGCTCATGCTCAAGCACCTTTTGTTTTTCAGGGACCCTTCTCGCCAGCAGATCCTGTTTACTCTCGAGGATCAGGGCAAATACCAGGGATCGGACCAGGATTGCAATGATAATGTTTTTTACCTGACTATAAACCCCACAATCCAGGGGATCAACACAACGAATATGCCTCTTCTTGCAACAACCGTTGTTGATGCCGATCATGACGGGGTACCTGATGTTTCTGATGATTATCCCAATGATCCCACCAAAGCCTTTAATAACTTCACACCTTCAAAAACAGGGTATAGTTCCCTTGCATTTGAAGATCTCTGGCCGGGAAAAGGAGATTATGATTTTAACGATGTAGTAGTATCCTATCGTTTCAATGAGATTACCAATGCGCAAAACCAGGTAGTTGAGATTGATGCTAAAATTATCCCGGAAGCTTCAGGGGCTAATTTTCATAACGGCTTTGCATTCCAGCTTCCGTTCACACCCGATAAGGTCTCAAACGTGAGCGGTATAAATTTGAAACACGGATATATTACTTTATCTGCCAACAATACAGAGTCGGGTCAGACAAAGACAGTAGTTGTCGCTTTTGATGATGCATTCGATCATCTGCCTATGCCTGGGACGGGTGTAGGAACCAATACAACATTGGGCGCTCCCTATGTCACTCCCGATACCCTGAACCTGGTTATTTCCTTATCAACGACGCAAAGCATAAGCCAGGCAGGGATGCCTCCCTTTAACGCCTTTATCATTGCAAACGGAACCCGTAACCGGGAAGTCCACTTGCCCGACCAGCCTCCTACCGATAAAGTCAATGGGGCTGATTTCGGGACTTCCGATGACAATAGTATCCCTGCACAGGGCCGTTATTACAAGACTGCAAACAACCTGCCCTGGGCTTTGAATATCAGTGGAAAATTCAATTATCCTGTTGAAAGAAATGCCGTCAATACAGCTTATCTTAGATTCAATGACTGGGCCGAGAGTGCAGGAGCTTCTTATCCTGACTGGTACATGAACCAGGCAGGATACCGCCAGGCTTCCTTGATTTATACTCACTGACAGGCTGCGGGATTTTATATCGCTTAAGTATCACTAAATATGTTTATATTTGCATTCATTAATATAAACCTTAAAACCGAAAATCATGAAAAAGAACATGGGAACCATTGATGTCGTGATCAGGATAGTGGTTGCAATCCTATTTGCAGTATTGTTTTTTACAAAAGCAGTTCCTGAGGTATTAGGCATAATTCTGTTGGTACTTGCCGTTGTTTTTGTCCTCACCAGTCTTTTACAGTTTTGCCCCTTATATATTCCGTTTAAAATCAGTACAAGGAAAAAGGAATAGGCATGTCAACACATAAAGTTACTGTAGAATGGCAGAAAGAAATGGCCTTCAAAGGAACGGCCGGCGGCCATGAGATCATGATGGATGCCGACGAGCATGTTGGAGGGCATAACATGGGATCCAGGCCGAAACCACTGATGCTTATTGCGGCAGGAGGATGCACGGGTATGGACGTAATTCCCATCCTGAAGAAGATGCAGGTTATCCCTGATTATTTCAATATGGTTGTTGAAGGCGAAGTGAGCGAGGAACATCCCAGGCAATATACAAGCATACATATTACTTTTGAATTCAGGGGGAAAGACCTGCCGTTTGAAAAACTGCAGAAAGCAGTCAGCCTTTCACAGGATAAATACTGTGGTGTTTCGGCAACCCTGAAAAAGGCTATGCCGGTAACCTGGGAAATAAAGGTCCTTGAATAATTGATAATTTAATTGTTGGCTGTGCTGATTGTTCCCCGCCTGAAGTAGATCCAACGGATGAGGGTTGGGAATACAAACAACAGCAATGGCATGGCTACAATAAACCCGCCTATCACTGCAATAGCCAGGGGTTGCTGCATTTGTGCTCCCACGCCTATCCCCAGCGCAAGCGGGGTCAGCGCAAGTATGGCTCCGATGGCTGTCATCAGCTTGGGTCTTATACGAAGCGATATTGCATAACGTATCGATGCATCTACATCTCCCGAAGTGGTCTTCATGGTGGTCATGAACTGGTTCACGGTGAAAATGGCATTCTCGGCGATAATACCCACTATCATTATGATTCCCGTATAGCTTCCAACGTTAAGCTGGATACCTGTAAGATACAGGGCCCATACGCAGCCTGCTGTTCCAAGCACCGAAATAAAGATCACCAGGAGGGGGATCCGCAGATCCCTGAACAGGAAAAGCAGGATGGAAAATACCAGCACTATTGCTGTGAGAAGTATCATAAGCAGTTCTTTGAATGAGGACTGCTGCTGGGCATAGGTGCCTCCGTAAACGATATAATACCCGGGAGGCATTATAAGTTTTGCATCCAGTATGCTTTTGATCTCCCTGACCGCGGATCCAAGGTCACGGTTCTCCAGCCGGGCCGTGACTACTATATTTGATTTCAGATCTTCCCTTGTAATATCCGGTGTGCCTTTCGACAATTGAGCTGATGCAAAATACGCAAGAGGTCTGTATGAACCGTCGGGTGAGAATACGGGTTGATCCATTATCCTGTCCAGGTAATTCTCCCTGAAATCGGTAAACCTCAGATTTATCTTCAGCATTTGCTCCCCGCTCTGGACCTCCCCAACCTTCACCCCTTCATTATTTGCCTGTAACTGGGTCTGCAGGTCGGCAGGGCTTAAGTGAAACTGTGCGAGCCTGGCCTCATCAGGAATGATGCTGATGGAAGGTCCCTCCACCACGATCCCATTTTTAAGATCGGCTATGCCTTTTACCTTTGAAAGCAGGCCCTGCACCCGTATAGCGAGGGTTTCCAGTTCAGACCTGTCGTCACCGAAAATTTTAATTTCCACCGGCTCCGGTCCGAATTCGATGGTCAGCGCAGGTTCCTGGGCCGAGACCCTTTGCCGGAGTTCTGAAATGACGTCTTCGGTTGACCGCTTGAGCCCCGGCTTCAACTGGATAAGGTAATCGCCTTCATTTGGCGGGATTACACCGCTGGCCATACTGATGCTGGAACTCATATTGGTCCCGGTTCGCCTCATATACGTCGACACATCCTTATGATGCAGTATCACGGTATCGACCCGCCGCATCATAGCATCGGAAGCATCCAGCGCCGTGCCCGGGGGGGTGAGATAATCAAAAACAATGGTCCCTTCATCCAGTATTGGGAGGAAACCAGTATTCAGCCTGGGAATGAAAAACACAGCGCCGGCTGCCAGGATCAGGATAAAGCCAAGGGCAAATGCCGGCTTATCGAAAAACCATATCAGCCAGTTTAAAGAAGTTTTACCGGCATGCTTTTCATGTTCCGTGACCGTTGCTTTTTTCCTGTGCTTATACCCCAGGGCAAGGTGCAATGCAGGTAATCCCAGCCAGGTTGTGAAAAAGCTGCATATGAGGGTAATTTCCATGGTTGCCGTAAGCTCCTTGAAAAAACTTCCGGCCACCCCGCTCATCATCACAAATGGAAAGAAAATTACGATAGTGCTCAGGGAAGATCCGACCATGGCAGGGAAAAGCATTTTTATGGTATCCCGCACTACCGCCTGCTGGTCTTTTTCGGGGTTTTCTTCATGAACCCTGTGGATCTGTTCGATGACAACAATGGCATCATCAATGATCAGCCCGATAGAGGCAGCAATAGCTCCCAGTGACATGATGTTCAGCGTTATGCCGCAGAGGTAAAGGACTGTTAAGGTTAGGGCCAGGGTTACGGGGATGATGATAATCACATTGAGGCTGGCCCTGAAAGAACGGAGGAACACTATTACCACCAGCAATGCCAGGATAAGGCCTTCATAAATAGCGCGGAGAACGCTGTTTATTGAATCGGTGACGAACACGCTCTGGTCGTAATAAGTCTTTAACACCATACCTTTTGGAAGCTGGTTCTGGATCTCCAAGGCCTTTTCCCGGACATCTCTGACAAAATCGAGAAGGTTGGTACCTTTCTGCTTTACAATATCGAGGATGACTGCTTCGTGCCCGTTGGCATTGATGCGTATGAACTCCTGCTGCTCCTGGAATTCAACCATGGCCAGGTCGCCCAGCCTGATGATCCGGTTGCCGTCGTTTCGTATTACCAGGTTTTTCAGGTCATCGAGGGTGCTGATCCTGCTGTCGGTCACCGAAAGGTATAAACGGCGGTAATCGGAAAGAAGTCCGTTGGATTCAATAAAATTGGTCTTAGCCAATACATCGATTAGATCCTGGGGATTTACGGCAAGCCTGACCATCTTCATCGGATCGGGCTTGATCACGAATTCCTTGGTCTTCCCTCCCCTCACAAATACATTGGATATCCCCTGCACCTCCGAGAAACGCGGCCGGGCAAAGAACATGGCCATATTCTTCATCTCAACCTGGCCGTATTTGTCGCTTTCAAGCGTATACCCAATCACCGGGTAAATGTTCTGGCTCATGGCTTCTATTACCAGGTTGGTGGTCGATGGAAGCACGTTCTTGATTTCATTGATCCTGGCTTCAAGCTGCATCCGAGCGATGTTGATATCGGTGTTCCATTCAAAATAGGCTTCGATGGTACAGCTTCCCCTGTTCGTCGAGCTCCTTACGGTAGCAATTCCGTTTACCCTCTTGATGGCAATCTCAAGCGGACGTGTCACGGTGATGAGCATCTTATCGATGGGTTGCTCTCCGTTATCGGCAATAATCCTGATCTTTGGGAAAACTACATCAGGGAACAGTAAAGTTTCCATTTTACTGTATGCAAACCCGCCAAGTATGAGCAATACCACCAGGACGAATATCGTTGGCTTGGTATATCTGCTGTAAAAACCCTGGTTGATCATTTGTCGTGGACTGTTAATTATTCCCGATTTATCCTGCATCCTGCATCCCGCATCATTTTAATATCCTTACAACCGCTGTATCGCCCAATCCATAATTTCCGCTTGTAAGGAAACGTTCCATCGGGAGAAAAACCGGGGAGACGATCTCTACACTGTCGGTCCCGGTAATGCCCGGAACAACGGGAACCTTCACCGCGACAGTATCATTGATGAGCTTCATCACCCAGAAATTCTTCATCACTTCATCACTTAAGACGGCCGATTTCGGAAGGATAAGGACCTTGTTTTTTATTGCCCTGATGATCTTCACTTTCGCCATAAGGTTTTCGGGCAGAGGCTTGGGTAAACGTGGCTCAAGGATTACCCTCACTGTTTGCGATGCCCCGGTCATAGCCGGTAAAACAGCATGGATGGAGGCGCTCAGCTTTTCATTGCCGGGCAGGAGAAGCACACAATCGGTACCCAGTCGTATATAATCTTTCAATTCATAAGGAAGTTCCAGAATGAATACAAGACTTTTGGGTAAAACGAGGGTGCAAAGGGGTTCGCCTTCCTGGACAAAATCTCCTTTTGGGTGGTTGATCACCGAAACAACCCCTTCGATGGATGCCCTTACCTGGATAAGTCCTGTGATCCCGAGTGCATGTATGCTGTCCTGGTAAAGTACGGTTGCTTCTTTAGTCCTTAGTTCGAACAGCATCTCGCTCATCTTTGCCCTGTCACCTGCCGAGACAAAACATTTCTCGACATAGCCTGTGATAGGCGATTTGATGACGGCTTTTTCAAGAAATGATGATGTAGCCGGGAACTCCGCGTATTCGGCCATTGTCCCTGTCCTTGCATTGACAACAGTTACCGGGACCACCGCCCTCACCGCCTTTTCTTCAGTGTCCTGCACATTCCTGCAGCCGAACAGGCATACCAGGCAAGCCAGCCCGGGGAGGAACATGATCAATCGCCTTTGTGTCATTGTTTCCAGAAATTAATTTCGTTTAGGATATACTGGGCCCTGATCTGGTATTGCACAGCCTCATGCGTTGCATCAATAAGGTTCTTTAACGCCAATATATAATCGGTAATGGTGAGAGTTCCGCTATTGAGCTCGGCCCTTTCCTGTGCAACCAGCGTTTTCACCACCTCGATCTGCTTTTCATTGTCACGGGCCAGTGTCCTCACATTATCAAGTTCATCCTTAAGCTGCTTCAGCTGTATACCATACTGAGTCCTGAAAAAGTCCTGGTAGTTCTTCCTGGTTTCCTCTTCAGTCCTGAGTTTGCTGTAGTTAAGTTTTCGCTGGTTGCCGTCATATACCGGGAGACTCAGGCTCATGCCAAAGCTGATCCCAAAATTCTGGTACAGGTAAACCGGTTCGTTATTGATTATCCCCCCATCGGAAAACCAGTTGACAGTGGGTTTATATTTCCTGTCAATCAGAATTTTTTCAGTCTGGATCTTTAAACTG
>JAPLDN010000011.1 GCA_026391755.1 Bacteroidota bacterium | reverse complement strand
TGATAGCAGGATTTAAATCCTGCGGGATAAGGACATCTATATTTATTGAACCGGATGAAAAAATGATTCGTAATGCCGCGAAAACAGGAGCTGACAGGGTGGAATTATATACTGAAGCATTTGCCCGCGCTTATCAAGCTGATCCCGAAAAAGCGGTACGGCCTTTTCACAAAGCAGCCGAGATTGCAAATGATTCCGGTTTAGGCGTGAATGCCGGGCATGATCTCAGCCTTTTAAACCTGCATTATTTTCACCAGAACGTGCCTCACCTTCTTGAAGTCTCAATCGGGCATGCCCTGGTTTGCGATGCCTTGTATTACGGACTGGAAAATACCATTCAGATGTATCTTCGACAGCTTAAATAAAACCTCCATGATGAGAACAATATGCCTTGCCTTATTGCTTTTACCTGCCCTTACAGTCTTCAGTGGCAATAATGCGGATGAGAAACTGCGTAAAAAGGCAGCTGAAATTCACCGTTCGGTGTTTACCGTGGATTCGCATACTGATACTCCCATGCGGCTGATGACTGGAGATTTTGATCCTGGACAGAAGCACGATTCAGGAGGTTCAAAGGTTGACTTCCCACGTATGAAGGTAGGGGGCCTCAACGGAATCTTCTTTGCCGTATTTACATCCCAGGGGAAACGTGATCAGGCTTCATTTTTAAAGATTAAAAATGAAGCTTTCGAGATCATCGATACAATTTATTCCGTTTTAAAAAAGAACCAGGCAGTGGCCGGGCTGGCTCTGAAGCCTGAAGATGCTTACCATTTGAAAAAAGAAGCAAAGATCGCTGTTTTCATCGGAATGGAGAATGGTTATCCAATTGGATTGGATCTTTCGTTGGTTGAAACATTTTTCAACAGGGGGGTACGCTATATTACCCTCTGCCATACCAAAAACAATGACCTCTGCGATTCATCCACCGATACCCTTGCATTCGGGGGCCTCAGCCCATTCGGGAAAGAGGTTGTGAGCAAAATGAACAAGCTGGGAATGATGGTCGATGTTTCGCATATTTCCGATAAATCTTTTTATGACGTTCTCCACCTGTCGAAGTCCCCGGTAATTGCTTCACATTCCTGTTCACGGGCCTTATGCGACAACTCCAGGAACCTAAGCGATCCTATGCTGATGGCTTTAGCCGCTAACGGCGGCGTTGTGCAAATGTGCATACTCAGCGCTTATGTCAAAGCCGATCCTAACCCTGCCAGGGATTCAGCCCATGCTGCCCTGAGAAAGAAATACCACGATTTTGATGGATTATCAAAGGATGAACAGAAGAGAGCGAGGAAGGATTGGAATGCCATTGACGATCTTTACCCGGCTCATCTTGCAACAGTAAGCGATGTTGTTGACCATATTGATCATATGGTCAAGGTTGCTGGGATTGATCATGTGGGGATAGGGACCGATTTCGACGGAGGAGGAGGGGTTAAAGGATGCAATAATGTGAGCGAAATGGGCAATATCACCTTTGAGCTGGTAAAGAGAGGGTATTCAAAATCCCAGATTAAAAAGATATGGGGAGGTAACCTTATGAGAGTAATGAAACAAAATCTTGACAATGCAGGCAAATAATGTTTCATTCAGAACGGCTTTAGAGGAATGCGACCTCAAAGCCATCCGCAGAATTCCAAAATCAGACCTTCATAACCATTGCATGCTTGGTGGCAAAGCTTCGGTGATCAACAGGTTTTATGGTGAAAAGCTAAAGCCGTTTCATGCCGACAAGATGGGGATTGAACCCCTGAACCGGTGGATTGGCGAAGTTTACGCCCCTTTTATGAAACGGCCCGGGGCATTTGAAAAAGCCGTTGAAGCAGCCTTTACACAAGCAAAACAGGATGGGATCAAAGTCCTTGAAATGAGCATGGATGGTTTCTTCGGCAGCTTGTTTAATGTATCGCCCGGGAGGGCGGTAGGTTCCTTAAAGCACTATCATTCGCTTATCGCACCGGAAATTGATTTCAGGCCCGAACTGGGTTTCCCGAAGACATTGCCCCTGAGGACTATGCTAAGGCATCTTGAGCCTTTTCTTGCCTTTGATTATTTTCGCAGTCTTGACCTGTATGATGATGAGAATGCACAGCCGCTTGAGAATTTTCGCGAGCTCTACCGGTTTGCGAGGGCGACAGGCCTCAAACTGAAGGCCCATGCGGGTGAGTTCGGCGATGCGGCATCTGTGCAAAAAGCCGTTGAATTGCTTGGGCTGGATGAAGTACAGCATGGCATAGGGGCAGCTGATTCACCCGAAGTGATGCGATGGCTTGCCGCCAATTCCATTCGCCTGAATGTTTGCCCTGAAAGCAATATTAAACTGAAGCGTGTGAGATCGTACAAGACTCACCCCATAAGGATACTCTTTGACCATGGAGTGAACGTCACTGTTAATTCTGATGATGTGCTGCTTTTCAGGGCCGGGGTTTCGGAACAATTTCTAAGATTATACCGAAGCGGCCTTTTCAGCAGTGCCGAGCTCGAAACGATAAGGCTTAACGGTTTGTCCTGAAAACCGCCCTTCCATCATTAATTTTTTCGTATTTTCTTAAGCTGCCCGAAATATTCAATGGTTTTCCTGAGGGTATTATGCTGAAGTGCCAGGTAAAGCAATAGCGACATAAACCATAAGGCAGCTATATTGAACCAGAAAGTATCTATGGCCAGCGTCCCGAGGTATTTCACAGGTGCATAAAAATGAGACCTGCCTGCCCTGGATTCAGGTTCCATGAAAACCG
>JAPLDN010000140.1 GCA_026391755.1 Bacteroidota bacterium | reverse complement strand
GGGAGATACTTGCAATAAACTCGTTCTTAGCCATGGTACCGGCTTCGGCAAGTTCTTTGGCGTACTTTAATTCAGATTCGTAATGCTTTCGCTCCGTTATATCCCATGAAATCCCGATCAGGCCAATGATCTTTCCGGTAGTACTGCGGATTGGGGCAAGATTTGTATTGACCCAGCGTAATCTGCCGCTAAACTCCAATTCCTCTTCAATATCATAAACAGCCGTCCCTGAATCAATTACCTGCTGCTCTGTTTCAAAATAATTATTGCTTTTATAGTTTTGAAAAATGTCATTAAGATTCTTTCCCTGGATTTGTTTTGCCGGAATCCCAACAAGTTCTGCAAAACTCTGGTTTACAAGGATATAATTCAGTTTGACATCCTTGAAATAAACATAGGCGGGAATGGTTGCGAGAATGGTGGAAAGTTCTTCAGCCCTGATTTTAAGGTTATCTGAAACTTTCTTCAGATCAGCTGAAGTACGCGTCAGCAGGGAAGACAGGATGTTTTTTTCCTTATTTGATCGTTCATATTTGAATTTCAGTTTTGAATATTCCGACCCGACTAACGACAATTCTTCCTGCACTTTGTCCCAGTATTGGGTAAACTCCTCCGGAGATCGAAGTCTTCTCAAATCTTCAATCAGCAACTGAAAATCCACCAGCATATTATCTTTCCTTTAATGAAACCAGGGTAAAGGTCTGGTTGTAAAAATCACATGCGCTTTTGTAATTATTCCCAATTTCACCATAAGTAAAAAATCCTATCAATGGTTTCTTCCATTTCATCCAGGCTTCTTCCATCTCTTCGGATATCGTAGGCCCAAGTGCATTATGCCTTGCCATGCATGAGAAAAGTATCAGGAGGTCAGTCCTGGAATTATATTCATGAAATTCGTTGACTTTCTTCCTTGTATATTCAACAATCTCGAAACCGGGGGAACTGGAAAAGGTCACAACAGCTCCATTAGGGACAGTACCGGCGAAGATCAGTGCTTTCTTCTCCCGGTCGACATTAAGTACGGCCCTCAATATAAAATCAGGGTCATTTTTCCTGATCAGCAAGGGATATTCAACACCGATTTCAGGAAGATCCTCATCGTTAACATTAAGATAATGTTTATACACATCGAGGGCAGGCTGGTTATCAATCGTATACACAACATTACCTTCGGCGCTTGTAATGATCTTATCTGCCCCGATACTGACCCAGCCGCTGGTTGCAATTCCCTGTACGTCATAAACCGATTTGTCGAGGACCATAAGGACTGCACCGTTTGATTCTGAAAATGCTTCCGTAAAAACAAATGTTTCTTTAAAATGGGCATCGTCGCCTGCCAATCCTCCGTACATGATGATGTCCTGTCCTGCTGTCTCCTGTATTCCACATACCAGCTGTTCCCCGTCAATCGTAAGTCCGCTGGCAACAACAAGTATCGCAGGTTTCTTATATGCGTTTGCAGCCCAGGTTCCGGCTGTTTTACCAAGTTCAAAGGAAGTCAGGCCTTTGCCGTTGAACAGTTTAAGATCAAATGTACCCGGATTAAGTTCCATCATTGAACAAACCAATCCTCCCTCGCTTATGGTCTTCCCGTAAGAGTCATATAAAAATTCACCGCAGGTACTGCTGCCAAAGACCCTCACTCCTTTTGGGCCCAGAAAAGAAATAATTTCAGCCAGGTCGAGTTCAAGAGATGAAAAAATTATCGCTGCATCGGGGCGTAACCCGTTTTCAGTATTCTGATCCCAGCATTGCCGGAACCCTTTGACCGAATTTGTGCTGAATGTTTTTACCTGCATAAGAGGGTTTATTGCTTTTTGTCAATTATACGTGCTCCCCCGGAGTATTTTTCGGATCTCATCACTTCTCCATTTTCTTCATAAAATGACCAGGTCCCATCCATATGACCAGCCTTATATGCTCCTGAAAAGTTGATCTTTCCACCGGGGTAATATGCTGTGAATGGGCCATCCTTCTCATCATTGGAATACGAACCTTTGAATTTGAGTTTCCCGTCTTCAAAATACTGGATCCACTCTCCTTCCTTTCTGCCTTCGCTATAATGAACCTGTTCGGCTATATTGCCATTGGGATAAAATGTTTTAGAGGTTCCGTTTCTCAATCCCGATGAATAATTCTCTTCTGACAACAGCACGCCGTCATAATCACTGTAATATTTCCAGATGCTGTCCTTCTTCTCGTTCCAGTATTTGCCTTCAGCAATTTTACGGCCGTTTTCGGAATAAGAAACCGTTTTAACCGTTTTGCCTTCCTCCTCAAATTCCGAGACTGTTTTAATTTTGCCTCCGGGATAATAATACCTGAACTCTCCGTAAGGGACGCTGTTTTTAAATTGCCCTTCGTAAATCTTATGTCCTTCCTTGTCTGATTTAACCCAGGCCCCTTGCCTGAGGCCGGATGCATCAGTAAAGTTAATGCCTGCCTGGCCGAAGGCAAAAAAATTTATTCCAAGAAGGAGAAAAAGCAGAACAAGGCGGTTCATCATGAAACGGCTAAAAGATTACATTTGCAAAATAAACAATTTTTAGTGAATTCACTACCATCAAGAGTATTTGAGGCTGCAGTAAATGAACTGGCTAAACTTCCCGGTATAGGCAGGAAGACCGCGCTCAGGATGGCCCTGCACCTCCTGAAATCAAGAAAGGAAGACGCCGAATCTTTTGGCATGGCTATAATCCGCATGCATAACGAGATCTGTTACTGCCGGGAGTGCGGGAACATTAGTGACGATGAGCTTTGCTCAATATGCGGGAGCCCCAAACGCGATAAATCAACAGTTTGCGTGGTTGAAGACATTCGCGATGTCATTGCCGTTGAAAATACAGGTCAGTATGCAGGAGTATATCATGTCCTTGGCGGGATCATTTCGCCCATGGAAAATATCGGCCCTAATGACCTGAACATTGCCGGTCTTGTTGAAAAAGTTGAATCAGGCCGTGTGACCGAGGTGATCCTGGCCCTGCCCACTACAATTGAAGGGGATACAACAAATTTTTATCTTTACAAAAAGCTTCAGGCTTCTTGCATTCCGGTTACAACAATTGCCCGTGGAATTTCTGTCGGGGATGAACTGGAACATACTGATGAAGTCACATTGGGGCGTTCGATCATAAACCGGACCCCTTATGAGAATACTATTCAGAGAAAAAATCAGTAAGCATTATTCCATGCTGAAAAGCTGGAGCTGGCTAACTTTTGATGGGACATGATTTACCTCCAGGTCCTCGTAATTTTCAAGCAGGGGACGAATGGCTTTCTTAATGATCTTATTCGGAGTGCTCTTTCTTGATTTGCAGAAATTCATCAGGGATTTTTTCTGACCGGCCGAGATGGTGATCGTCACCTGCTTGTATTTAACCGTCTTTTTTTTCTTTTTCTTACTCATTTCCCTTGATTATCTCCTCAATGTCCCTCATCAGTTTCAATGCAAGATGATCTGCCTTTGCCTGCATATTGCTTTCGGCATAAATCCTCACAATGGGTTCGGTATTTGACTTTCGCAGGTGGACCCATTCCCCGTCAAAATGAATTTTTATACCGTCGATTGATGAAACCGGGCGGTTTTTATAACGCACAGCAATCTTTTTAAGGATATTGTCAATATCCATATCCGAAGTAAAGCTTATTTTGTTTTTAGAAATAAAAAAGCTCGGGTATTGATCCCTGAGCTGTGAACAGCTTTTTCCTGAACGGGCCAGGTAGGATAGGAACAAGGCAATCCCTGCCATGGCATCTCTTCCGTAATGCAATTCAGGGTATATTACTCCCCCGTTTCCTTCACCTCCCAGCACGGCATGGTGCTTTTTCATACACTCCACCACATTGACTTCCCCTACGGCCGAGGCAAAATATTTCCCCCCATGTTGTTCGGTGATGATTTTAAGAGCTTGGGTGGATGAGAGATTTGAAACAGTATTCCCTTCTTTATAACCCAGGATATAGTCAGCCACAGCGACAAGGGTGTATTCTTCACCGAATGGTTCGCCTAGCTGGTTTACGATGGCAAGGCGGTCGACATCCGGGTCGACGGCAAACCCTACATTGGCCTTCTTTTTGACAATAATTTCACAAAGTTCGCCGAGATTTTCCGAAAGAGGTTCAGGGTTATGGGCAAAATCCCC
>JAPLDN010000010.1 GCA_026391755.1 Bacteroidota bacterium | reverse complement strand
CGGGCCGTTCCAGTAACCTATCGGATTATAGTAGTCAGATTTTGCAGTAAGTGTAGGTACACCATAAAACCTGTGAAACTCCAGGGTATCCCTCAAAGACCTCATCAGGAGATCTGCGTGCTTTGTATTGCTGACTCCTGCCCAGAGTGGTAAAAAACCAATGATTTCTTTAATCTTCAGGTCGTTTGTTTTACGGAAAGTAAAACCCTGGTCCATTTTATTTATATTGTAATAAAAACAGCTCAGGGTATCCCACATATAATGTTCAATGAGGGCCGACCTTTGCCTGGCCAGGTTGTCCCATAGCTTTGCATCACTTGCCAGTCCAAGTGTTTTAGCCATTTCCGAAAGCGACATGGCTTCCCTGACCAGCATTGAGTTTACATCAGGCCCTTCAAAATTCATGGGCCTTCCAACCTTATCCCAAACGGCAACTCTCGCATCACGAACCGATTCCAGCTCACCTTCAGCCCCCCACTCGCAAAGCCCGTTCCTGTTTGAATCCCTGTTCCTGACAAAATAGCTATAAAATTTCTTTCCCGAAAGATAAGCTTCATTGAGAAACTTCCTGTCCTTACTGATCTTGAATACTTCCCAATTAATATAATTAAACCAGGGGGCGGATGTGGTAAGTTGGTTTGCATATGGGATGGTTTCGTCAAGGTAAGGCCCCGTACGGTAGTTTATATACCCGTCGGGCTGCTGCCTCTGGATGAAAACGCGTTGCGAATTCATGGCACTTACCGGATCCATATAGGCATAGGCCAGCATGCAAAGGCTTTCATGGAATACCTGCCCACCATAACCCCATCCCCATTTAGGTTCCCTGGAGAAAACATAATAATTAGTTTTGCACTTTCCCTCGGCGGGCATCATGCACTGCCTCATCAGTGAAAAACAGCTCCAATACAGCATTTCATAATCCCGGCATGGAAATTTCAACAGGGGGATCTTACTATATTCCGCTTCGTCATTCCTGATTATTGTTCCCGGGTCCACAAGCAAAAGCGGCATTAACTTCCTGAAAGCATCTTGCTTTCTTACGGATGATTCTTCCAGATCAAGAACTATGCGGAAACAGGTGGATTCTCCCGGTCCAAGGCGAATGGTCCTCATCCCGAAAACAGCCATAGTTGCCGGCGAAACCATCTTCTTTAAAGCAATACTGCGCCGGAGGTCATCAAGGGGCCCTGCCGGCTTTCCCGTTATGGTTCCTGCATTAACATCAACAGCAAGGAGTGAATCGAACTTCAAACCCGAAATAAGAAATGCATGTAATGTTGTGCTTACAGGTATCTTGTGCTCTTTCATCCAGGAATCCGGCTTTTTAGTCAGGGGATAATTATAGCCATCGAATAAATTATCATGAGCAATGTTGACAATACTGTCGTATGAGGGATAAAAATGATAGGGGATAAGCGTGAACTGGTTCATAAAATTTCCCAGGTTGGATATAGTGTACTCAACAAAGGCCGAACCAGAAGAATATACATCGAAACAAACATCA
>JAPLDN010000120.1 GCA_026391755.1 Bacteroidota bacterium | reverse complement strand
GAAAGTAGTCAGGGGTGGTTCCTGGGGAAGCGTCGAAACATCATTGAGGACAACATACCGTAATAATGACTTTCCAAATTCCTCCCAGGCTGATTTTGGATTCAGGATTGCCCGCACCGAAACACCTGCTCCCAAAATAGTCGCCCCGGTTAAAGAGGAATCGGCAATGAAAAAAGAGCTTGACTCCAAAGGCTTCATAAATATTTACGGTATTTATTTTGACCCGGGATCTGCAAAAGTAAAAGCCGAAAGCAACCCTGTAATACATGAGCTCACCGAATTCCTGAATGAAGAAATAGAAGTGAGTATTGTTATTGAAGGGCATACCGATAACACCGGCACTGCTGAAGGGAATCTGAAACTTTCAATGAAAAGAGCGGAAGCCATAAGGGCTGCGCTGGTTGATAGAGGGATTGAAGATAAACGTATCCAGTGCAAAGGCCTGGGTGACACAGAGCCCATCGCCGACAATAAAACAAGTGACGGGAGAAAGCAAAACCGCAGGGTTACGATTAAAAAACTCACTACCATTCAGTAACATAAAGTAAATCATTGATCTTTGAACCTGAGGATTGTCTCCACAAGCGATCAGTCTCATACAATCTATGTTCCCGGGCTGAACGAAAGCTATCATTCAACTCACGGCGCTATCAGGGAGTCGAAGCATATATTCATCGAAGCCGGTCTCTTGCATCTTAATAAGGGAACCAGTATCTGTGTTCTCGAAATCGGTTTCGGCACAGGCCTTAATGCCCTTCTAACCCAGATTGAAGCTGAAACCATGGGGAAGCAGGTCCTGTATACCGCGATTGAAGCTTTTCCGCTTGAAGAGGAGATATGGTCGCAGCTCAATTATCCCAGTATGCTTTGTTCTATAGATTATTCAAGGACTTTTGAAAAGCTGCACCTTGCAGATTGGGGTAAGACGGAGGTGCTCAGCAACTTCTTCAGCATACATAAAATCCACATCAAACTCCAGGACTATTCGCCTGAACCAAACCAGTTCGATGCAGTGTACTTTGATGCTTTTTCTCCTGCAGCCCAGCCTGAATTATGGACCACCGGGATCTTCATGAAGCTTTACCCGGCGATGAAACCCGGGGCGGTGCTAACAACCTATTCTGTCAAGGGGGATGTCATCCGGTCAATGAAAGCAGCCGGGTTCACCACTGAGAAAATCCCAGGCCCTCCGGGGAAACGGCAGATCACAAGGGCGGTTAAACCAATTTGAAAGAAAAAAGCATGCCTGAAAAACAATTCAACATACGTATCTATGGCTTGTTTACTGCGGATGGCAGTATACTGGTTACCGATGAATTCCGGCTTGGCATTTACATGACCAAATTCCCGGGATGAGCGCTTGAATTCGGGGAAGGAACTATTGATTGCCTCAGGCGCGAATTCAGGGAAGAACTGAACTCGGAGATCAGCGGTATATCGCATTTTTACACCACCGATTTTTACCAGCCTACTACCCTGCTGCCAAAGGATATGCAGCTCTTCAATGTATATTACCGGGTGCATATCGATTGGCCTTACACATTTAAAACGACTGAAAAAAAATTTGACATCCCTGCTGTTGACGGGGCTCAAAGTTTCAGGTGGCTGAAGATTAATGAACTGAAAGAAGAGAATTTTACATTTCCTGTCGACAGGTTTCTTGTTACTAAGATCAAACTTGAATTAAGATGAGAAGGTTCAGATTTACATTGCTGATGTTTGTGTTCATGGTCTCCTGCCATATGGCCAGGGTAGGTAATACCAGGGTAGGCGGGAACATTAACGGGGCGTCGGGCAAGCTTCTGAAACTGGAGGAAGTTGGACCTTCAAATTCTGTAGCAATTGACTCGGTCATCCCCGACAAATCAGGAAATTTTACTTTCCAGCTCAACTTGAAAGAAACAGGTCTTTTCCTTTTGAGCCTTCCGGGAAATAACAGATTGGTCCTCGAACTCAGGCCCGGAGATACAGTAGGGATAATATCTTCAGGCGCATCTCAACTTGAGAATGCATTGATTACAGGATCGGACTGCAGCAGCGACATGAAGCAGTTTTTTGATGCGACTTTCAGCAACAGGAAAATTTATGATTCCCTTCAAAGCAGCCTTTTAACACATCAGGGCGATCCCGATTTTGCCGGATTTTCAAAGAAACTGGATGAATCCCTGAAGCCTGTCTGGGAAAATCAGCACGCACTTGAAACTGCATATATCGACAGGCATCTTAACAGCTTAACATCCCTTTTAATACTTAACCAGGGCATTGGGACAAGCCCGGTGCTTACATTTCATAACGATTCAAACTATTTTCTGAGGATTGACAGCTCCCTGAGCCGGACATTTCCCGGGAACAGGCATGCTGTTTTCCATCATAACAGGATACTGAGGGAAAGGGAAATGGAGTCCATAAAAAAACAAACCAGATAAATTTTCCGATATTTGTGCTGAATATGAACGGTAAGATATACTTCGCATCGGATTTTCATCTTGGCATCCCCGACCGCCTCCAAAGCCTTGAAAGGGAGAAAAAGCTTGTACATTGGCTTGAGATGGCCCTTAAGGATGCCAGTGAAATATACCTGATGGGTGATCTTTTCGATTTCTGGTTTGAATACAGGACGACTGTTCCCCGAGGTTACACCCGTCTGCTGGGTATGCTTGCCGGGATCACTGATTCAGGGATTCCGGTTCACCTTTTCAGGGGGAATCATGACATGTGGGCTTTTTCTTACCTCCAGGAAGAGGTTGGGATTCTGCTGCACAGGGAGCCTGAATTCAGGACCTTTAACGGGAAGAACTTTTACCTGGCTCATGGAGATGGCTTAGGCCCCGGCGACCATGGCTATAAGTTCATTAAAAAAGTATTTGCCAGCAGGATCAATCAATGGCTTTTCAGCCTGATCCATCCCGACCTGGGTATCAGTATGGCCCTGTTCTGGTCAAGAAAAAGCCGGAATTCGGCAATACAGAAAGAAAAGACAGAAGAAGAAAGGAACCTGAGGCTGATCAACGAACGAATCAGTTTCCATTCTGAAGAGCTGCTCAAACAGCATCCTGAACTTGATTACCTGGTATACGGTCATTAACAATTCCCTGTGGAAACTCCTTTATCTGAAAAAGCCGTCCAGGTGGTCCTGGGCGACTGGATCACGCATTTTACCTATGCAGTTTTTGACGGGGAAACGCTGGAACTGAAGGTAGCGGGGATATAAACATTATTTGTATAAACGACACGGGCGGCTCAAGGTTTTGAGCCGCCCGTGTCGTTTTAGTTTTGCACTCTTTATTCAGGATGAATTGCTTCTACAGGGCATACATCAGCGCATGCTCCGCAATCGGTGCAGGTTTCGGGGTTAATCTTATAGATATCACCTTCGGAAAT
>JAPLDN010000190.1 GCA_026391755.1 Bacteroidota bacterium | reverse complement strand
AACCTCTGAGAGTACCCTGGAAGAAGGTTCTGAAGGATCCACGATCCGCGCAAGGTGTTCCCTGTCTAGCAGGGAGGCATTGAAGGCTTTGATGATTGATGGTTTCATAAGTGGTGCAAATGAGACCGCAAGTGTGGCCTCTGCCATACCATAAACCGGCATCAGGGCCTCTGGTTTAAACCCATGAGGCAAAAGAAAACCGACAAATTCCTGCATGACCTTTACCGAAATAGGTTCAGCGCCATTAAGTATAGCTTTCATTTCAGAGAAATCCCAGTCAGAGGCAGGTTTTTTCCGGTTCAGATATCTTATAACCAAGGCTAATCCGAAATTGGTACAACCGGATATCGTTGCTTTATAACGGCTCATCAGGTTAAGCCATAATCCCGGGTTCATGATGAAATCGTTAGTCTCGATCTGATATTGAAATACCATGCTGTATATGGGTGTGATATGGTACCCGATCAGCCCCATATCGTGAAACAGGGGCATCCAGTTAATGTAAACATCAGGATAATGGATTTCAAGCCCCATACGCAGTGCATCCATGTTCACCATAAGCTTCCGATGAGTGAGCATGATCCCTTTGGAGTCGCCGGTGCTGCCCGATGAAAATTGAATGAAAGCAAGGTCATCCGGGCTTAATTCCGGCTCGGGAAATTCATCGGTCTGCTGTAAGTCTTGTTTATATTTTACAATACCTTCAGGTATCCCGCCGGTGTCATTCATTTCAGGGCTCAGGAAAATAAAAGGATGTCCCAATTGTTCATAAACATTCATCAGCTTTATAACTGACGGATTATATCCTGTGAAGGTCACCGGAGGCTGAAGAACAGTTGGAACTATCCCCAGTAAAAAACTTCCCCAGAGCAGTTCGATAGTCTCTTCATTATTTTGGGTCGCAATGATCAGTTTATCTCCTTTTTTCAGCCCTAGTTTATTGAGGCCACCGGCTACCCTTTTTGCTTCCTGTAATAAATCCTCATAGGTCTGAACAGTAATGTTCCCATTTTTATCGGAATATCCGATAAACAAGTCAGGATGATTAATCGATGCCCTTTTCAACAGGTCGGGTAAGGTTAGTTCCGGTTGGTAATATGAACTGATTTCAGGCATGAACAGTCAATTTTGAATTAGCAGGAGTGCAAAGTAACGTAAATTTGGAATATGCTAATGTTTGGAAAATTTGTACTTTTGCATTGAAATACAGAATCACATGAAGATTGAAGATTTCATCGCACGCATTGAGGAAGAATATGAGGACCTGAGGCCTGGAATTTTAAAACCCGGCAGTGTATTCAGGGAAGTTTTTGAATGGAATTCCATCAACGCACTTATACTCATCGCCATGGTCAAGGTCGAATATGATGTCACCATTAAAGCCGAGGATATAGCCAATTCAAAGACCGTCGAGGATTTGTTCCGTATTGTCCAGTCAAGGATCCGATAGGCAGGATTGCTTATTGCTCTTCCATTAAAGTTAAGCCTTCCAGAGCCAGTTGTGAAATCGGGATCTCTTCAAAAAAAAGAGAAGGCTGCCATTCAAATCCAAAGATTTTTTTAGTTTCTTCGGTTAGTTCAACTGCCCTTAATGAATCAATACCATAAGCTGTGAGGCTGTTGGCCGGATTCACAGGGCGGCCATTGTTCAGGCGGGATGAAGCCCAGGCAACCAGGAATTGTTCAAGATTTGATCCCTGTCCTCCTTCAATGTCATTTAGGTTAATCTCCTGATTATCATACCAACGGTCATCTATCAAATCGTAATTCCCGCCAAGTAACGATTCACGATTGGCCCGTCGCATGATTTTCCCGCTCGAGGTCTTAATCAGGGAACCTGTCCTGATCAGGGTAATCCTTACCGGACGGATTTCAAACTCTTGGGAAACTGATGCTGTGATGGCTTCGAAAATGACGTTGTTATCAGGGTGGATTAGTGATCGCTTTAATTCGGCAACAATGGACAACCTCTCCTGGCCATCATGCTCAATGGAAAGCGCAGCACAACAGGTCTTTCTCAAGGATGAATGGCTTGACTCAACAACACATTCGATATCCTGGGGATAATAGTTACGGCCATGAATGATGATCAGGTCCTTTTGCCGTCCTGTGATGAAAAGCTCGTCATTATACAAAAAACCCAGGTCCCCGGTCCTCAACCAAACAGGATTATCAAGGCCTGCAGGAGTTGCATTAAAAATATCTGCGCTAAGCCGGGGTTTGCCATAGTAACCCATGGTAACAGTGCTTCCGCTGGCCCAGATCTCACCAACCTTATAAGGTGGCAGAATCTCATGAGTTTCGTGATGTACAATCAAAATGGAAGTATCCATGCCGGGTTTTCCGTTACTTGCAATCCACTGAATATCGTCCTGAAAATCTTTGTTAAGCGGGTCAAGCGGAACCACGAGGTCTTTTTCCAATGCCGAGGCGCTTACAGCCAAATAAACTGTTGGTCCCGTGGTTTTCGCACCTGTGAGTATAAGTGTCGATTCAGCCATACCATAAGCCGGGATAAGGGCTTCCGGATGTAATCCAAAAGGTGAAAACCTTGATAAAAACAAGTCGAAGGTCGACTTGCGGACCGGTTCGGCCCCGCTGTACATCACCCGCAGTGAGGAAAGATCGAGGCCTGCCATTTCCGTATCCTTGATCTTCTCGACGCAATGGTTGAATGCAAAATCAGGTTGGCCTCCGATGGTGGCCCGGTAACGGGTTATAGCCTGCATCAGATAAATAGGATTCGAGATAAAGATAAAAGGGGGTATCAGGACAGCGAAAGAACCCGAAAAAACAGTCTCCAGTATACCAAAAATCAAACCAAGGTCATGAAACTGCGGCACCCAATGAACGGCAACATCATCAGGGGTAATCTGAAATATCAGTTGCAGCGAGCGCAGGTTATACATAATATTGCGGTGGCTGACCATCACTCCTTTGGGATCGCCGGTCGAGCCCGACGTATACTGCAGGAATGCCAGGTCTTCGAACCCGGGGTCGTAAGATACTGATGCAGCTTCATCTGTGATCTGCCATGTATCGGTTGTATGCCATGTCATACCTGACAGCATTGGATCTTCAGCGAAATTACGTTCCAGGGAGCGGGCGATGGCTTCCGTCGTAAGAATAGATTTTGCCCTGCAATCTTCAGTAATAGTCCTGATACGGTGTAATGAGCGGTTTTTTCTAGGAGGATAGGCAGTGGCAGGGATCGTCCCTGAATAAAGGCATCCGAAAAAAGCAAAGATAAAATCAAGTCCCGGTGGGTAAAACATAAGGACATTCTGACCTTTCAAACCCATCGAGGTCAGCCTTTGAGCAATATTACGGGCCCCCCTGTCTAGTTCGCCATAAGATAAAAAGCCGCTTTCATCCTCTCCATTTGCCAGGAAAGCAAATGCCTTCTTCCCCGGATGCAATGCCGAACGCCGTTGCAATACCGTGACAAGGGTTACCAAATCAGCCTTAAGATCAAGGTCTCCTGGAATGGGTATCTGGCTGGTTAAATCCATGTTTACATTATTTTAAGGATGCAAGAACCTCCTCATGTGTTGGGCAAAATTAGAAAAACGAGGACTGTTGCGAAAAAAAAAGTAATTTTGCTTGTGTGAATCAATGACATATTAATCAAAGTAACCGATGGCCCTGTTTGAGATACCCGATGTTCGTATTGCCGGCATTTCAGCATGTGTTCCTAAAAAGACATTGTCAAACCGGGATTACAAATGGATAAAACAAAAGGAACGTGAGCAGGTGATCCAGACGATTGGTGTGGAAACACATCATGTGGCCGGGCCTGGACAAACAACCTCCGACCTCTGCTTTCAGGCGTCAGAACAACTGCTTGACAAGCTGGGATGGGACCGAAGTAGCATTAACCTGCTGGTTTTCGTTTCTCAATCACGTGATTATATCATCCCTTCGACTTCTGCCATTTTACAGGACAGGCTCAGACTTCCTAAATCCTGTATGGCCATCGACATCAACCTTGGTTGTTCTGGTTATATATACGGGCTGTCTGTGATAAGCAGCCTGATAAAAACAACGGGTCAGCAAAAAGGCCTGCTTCTGGTTGGAGACATTTCGAATATTTCTTCCAACTACCGCGACAAAAGTACATACCCGCTCTTCGGTGATGCCGGAACAGCCACTGCCCTGGAACTTCAGGCAGGATATACGCCAATGCAGTTCAACCTTCAGACTGACGGAAGCGGGTTTGATGCAATTATAATTGAAGACGGCGGTATACGTAACATGCCCGACAGAAGCTCTTTTAACATAAAAAAATACGGTGAGGGAATTTATCACAGCAGAATGCAGATTTC
>JAPLDN010000201.1 GCA_026391755.1 Bacteroidota bacterium | reverse complement strand
CCCGCTTGTATTAAAGCTGCAAAAGTCATACTTCCCAATTACTCCCGCTCCGGCATCAAACAAGGTCTGTCGCACTTTATCGGCATAGCCAGCCGGACAAAAAGTAACCAGTTTTGAGAGCATCCCTGGTTTTTCCCTGAGAATCTTAAGCTTTGCAACTCCCAGTCTCCTGCAAAGGAATTCGTTGATACCTCCGGTCGCATTATCCAGGTTTGTATGGATTGCATATACCGCAATATCATGTTTGATAAGTCTGATAAGGATGTCGGATTCCATTCTCCCCGGTTCAATTTTCCTGAGTCCCCTGAAAATAAAAGGATGATGCGAGATGATCAGGTTGCAATCCCTGCTCAGAGCTTCATCAATGATGCCTGCTGTTATATCTAAACACAATAAGGCCGCACTGATCTCCTGTTCCGGGCTTCCGGTAAGCAATCCGGCGTTATCATAATCTTCCTGGAATGCAGAGGGGGCAATGGTTTCAAGGAAAGACGTCAGTTCTTTAAGTTTCATCGCATATTTATTTAAGATTCAAAAATAAGGAATTCAGGGATTTACACAGGATTTCATGTTAGTAAGTTGTTTACAAGTTTTCGGGAACCAAATGTAAAAACGCTCAATTATTTTCAATATTTGAACTCCGAAAAAAAGCTGGTCGGGGCATCATGCAAATACCGAAAATCTTTATTGTTGAAAGGAATCCGATCCATAACAGCCTGATCAAATATCATCTGAATATCAATAAATTCAGTCAGGTTCAGAATTTCCCCAGTGGCCAGGAATGTTTATACAGGATCGAAAAGAACCTGGTCCCCGATATTATCATTACCGACTATGATATCGGCAACTATACCGGTTTTGATTTCCTGAGAAAAGTTAAAGACAACCACCCCGGGGTTAGCGTAATTTATTTCTCTTCCTCTGCGGATCCTGTTTTGGCAATGAAACTGCTGGAATCGGGGGCATCCGATTTCATTGTCAAGACCAGCAAACTGGAAACCGGCATCTCGGAACTTTTAAAAAATCTCAGGTACATTCTCAAGGAGGCCGATCATATTTAAACCTCTGTTACCATAACATTTCATTTTTTTTCTTAATTTTCCGGTCTGAGATGCAACTGCTTCAGTACATATTATATCCTTTTTCACTTCTCTACGGATTTGTGATGCAGGCCAGGAACTTATTGTTTGACCTGAGGATATTGCCATCGGCACGTTTCGAAAAAGCTGTAATTTCGGTCGGGAACCTTTCCATGGGCGGTACAGGAAAGACCCCGCACATTGAATATCTTATCCGTCTGCTTTCGCCTTTGTACTCACTGGCCACTTTAAGCCGCGGTTACGGGCGGGAAAGCAAGGGGTTTATCATCGGCTCAAAGCGGTCGAATGTAAAGTATTTAGGCGATGAGCCTCTTCAGCTTATCAGGAAATTCGGCGATATCAGGGTTGCAGTTGACGAGAACAGGAAGAGAGGGATCACCAATCTCCTCAACAAATATGAGGACCTGGACGTTATCCTGCTGGATGATGCTTTTCAACACCGGTATGTAAGGCCGGGCTTATCTATCCTCCTGACGACTAATTCCAGCTTATACACCGAGGACCATGTTGTGCCTTCAGGGACACTCAGGGAATTCCGGCAGGGGGCAAGGAGGGCCGACATTATTATTATCACAAAAACCCCAAAAATTTTTTCTCCTATTTCAAGGAGAAGAATACTTGATGAGATTTCACCTCAAAAGCACCAGCAGGTCTATTTTTCATACATCACGTATGGCGAACCGGTTCCTCTGTCAGAGAGTGGTCCTTCGGGCTTCCCTCTCAAATTAGCCAGTATACTCCTCCTTACCGGTATTGCTGACCACAGCCTGCTGCAGGAACATATTGAAAGGATTTGTTCAAATATAGTTGTCATGGGGTTCGGCGATCATCATGTCTTTAATGAGAATGACATCCATGAGATCGAGACCAGGTTCAACGACATCCCCTCCAGGAAAAAAGTCATTATTACTACCGAAAAGGATGCAATGAGGCTGAGGACTCCCGAGCTTCTTCCGGCTTTGAAAAACCTTCCTGTCTTTTACATCCCTATAAGCGTTGAATTTCACGGGAAGGACAAAGATCTCTTCGACAGTCATATACTGAGCTTCATAAGTAAGACTAAAACAAGCCTTTGATTTTACTAAATTGCAGGCTTTATGAGGCTTCGTATTATCACCGTGCTGCTGGTTTTTCTTTTATCCTGTACTTCTGATGGCGGAAAAGGGAAAAATAAGGTCATCCCGCCTTCAAGGCTGAAAACCATTGTTGAGGCAAACCGGACGGGAAAAGCTAAAGGAGAACCGGCAAAGGGAGGGAAGCAGAGCCGCTCCCACATCAGTCCTCAAAAACATAAAAATCATCGGAGCAAACCTGTAAAGGTCATTAATATTACTCATACAAGGCAGCCCGATTCAATCCGTTTGAGCAATATTGAGATGCTGAGGATATCAGGCATAGAGCCCGACCTTTCGGAACCCCTGAACAGAGATCTGCTACTGCATCAAAGCGGGGATACGATTTTCGGATCGGCAATAAGCCTGAGCCGGGACAGGGTGTTGAAGATCGGGTTCGACAATGACATATTCGATTATACCGACCAGTTCTATACAAACGGTATACGGTTCGACTTTGTGGCTCCTGCTATCAGCGATAACCCTGTTAAACATATATTGCTGCCATACTGGAGCAAGGCAAAAAATTACTACGGGATCTCACTGGTCCAGAACCTCTATACTCCCTCAACCACGAAGGCAGGCGGCATATTATACGGCGACAGGCCCTACTCGGCCTACCTGTCTATAGGAAGCTTTAAGATCACAAACGATGAAACGCATCATTTCCGCCAGACCTCCGAACTGGACCTGGGGGTTATAGGGCCTCCTTCGATGGGAGGCCTCGTACAGGACCTTTTTCACAAATATGTCCCAAATAACAATGAGCCTCTCGGATGGGAGAACCAGATCGCTACCGATGTCGTGATTGATTACAGCTTCGCACTGGAGAAAGGGATTATCAATAGTGAATATGTACAGCTGATTTTCACAGGAACAGGAGTTTTAGGCACTTTGTACACAAACTTCGGAGGCGGATTCAGCCTGAGGTTGGGATGGTTCAACGATTATTTCTCCGACCTGGGAATCAGAAAAAGACGAATACTGAAAGCCAGCGGTGCCAGGGTTGCCCAGTATTTTTTCACTCTGAAAGGTATGGCCAGGGTTATTGCCTACGACGCAACACTTGAGGGAGGAATGATCAACACTAACAGTGAGTATACAATTCCTGCTTCGGCTATCGCGAATATCATTACCCAGTCGTCTTTAGGATTCACTGTGACCTATGGCGGCCTTGGGATCGAGTTGGAACAGAACCTGCTAAGCCCTGAATTCAGCTACAGGTGGTGGCATGCCTGGGGGCATATCGGGCTGTTTTTCGCCTTATGATTGTTGAAAACTAATTCTGTGTGAATAGGCCTGTATCTTTGAGTTTCATAGTATTTTTGGCGGATGGAAGAAAGAGGGAGCAATCAGAACAAGGGAAGTATGGCCGAAGGTCAGATAAATAAAGATCAATCGAGAGGATTGCGCAGGAGAAGTACCCCGGGTTCTGTACCCGATTCATTTTTCGAACATGGGAAAGTCCCCCCCCAGGCTGTTGACCTCGAGGAAGCTGTGCTGGGAGCCATGATGCTCGAAAATGACAAATTAGCAGAAGTTATTGAGATCCTGAAGCCTGAAGTGTTTTACAAAGAGCAGCATCAGAAGATCTATTCTGCCATCCACAGGCTTTATGGCAGCAACCAACCGGTCGACATTTTAACTGTGACCGAAGACCTCAGGCAGGTCGGGGAACTGGATATTGTGGGAGGTGCATATTATATCACAAACCTTACCAACAGGGTTGCATCTGCAGCTAACATTGAGTTTCACGCCAGGATCATACTTCAGAAATATATACAAAGGGAACTGATCAGGATTTCTTCGGAGATCATCAAGGATGCTTATGAGGATTCCGCCGATGTTTTCGACCTGCTTGACAAAGCTGAGACCGGGTTGTTTTCGATAAGCGAAAGCAGTATAGGCAAGACATACATGGATATGCAATCTATTATTAAGGAGGCAATCCGTGAGATTACTGCAGCCCGTGGCCATGAGGGATCGCTCCGCGGAGTGGGTTCGGGGTTTACCGAACTCGACCGGATCACATCCGGCTGGCAGAAATCAGACCTTATCATCATTGCATCCCGCCCCGGTATGGGTAAAACTGCTTTCGCTCTTACCATGGCAAGGAATGCGGCAATAGACTTCAAAAAACCTGTTGCCGTGTTTTCCCTTGAAATGTCGGCAGTTCAGCTGGTTACCCGTTTGATCTCTTCCGAGACGGAAATCCCTCAGGAAAAGCTTCGCAAGGGAACAATGGAAGAATATGAATGGAAACAGCTTAACGTCAAAATAAAGGACCTCCTGGACGCACCAATATATCTTGACGATACGGCTGCGCTTTCGATATTCGATCTGCGCGCCAAGTCAAGAAGGCTGAAAGCGAGGCATAACATCCAGCTTATCGTTGTGGATTATCTTCAGCTTATGCAGGGGGGGCATGAGACCAAAGGGAACAGGGAACAGGAAATCAGCAGTATTTCCAGGGGGTTAAAAAGCCTGGCCAAGGAGCTCGACATTCCCGTAATTGCTCTTTCCCAGCTAAGCCGTGCACCTGAAAAAAGGTCTGCCGCAGCAAAGCCGATACTTTCCGACCTTCGAGAATCGGGTTCTATTGAGCAGGATGCCGACATGGTCATGTTCATTTACCGCCCCGAATATTATAAAATCGATGTTGACGAACACGGAGATTCGACATCCGGCGCAGCCGAAGTAAGCATTGCAAAGAACCGTAACGGCCCATTGAAGGATATTCCCCTGAAGTTCATCTCCAAATTTGCCAAGTTTACCGATACCGGGCAGGAGTATACTGCTGCAAATAATATAACAGCCAATACATCGTTTGATGGTTCAGTGCGCACCCGCACTATCATGTCGAAAATGGATGACAATGAACAGCCGGATATGCCATTTTAAAAACAGCCTTTTTCTTTTCGCTTTTTTTCTTTTATCAACAACCTCTTTAAGAGCAGCATACCTGCTTTTACCAATGGATGATACCCAGAAAAACCACCTTAAGGCATATGGCATTGCATTCTGGGTTTTACAAAAGGAAGTGGAAGTTGACTGGCTCCTGAA
>JAPLDN010000084.1 GCA_026391755.1 Bacteroidota bacterium | reverse complement strand
TTGAGAAGCTTGAAGAACTGGCTTACCAGATCAAGGACAATTCGCTTTGCGGCCTTGGGCAAACAGCACCGAATCCGGTTCTTACCACTATAAGGTATTTCAGGGATGAATATGAGGCACATATAGGACATAAGAAATGTCCTGCCAAAGTATGCCGTCCCCTGCTCACCTATACCGTGGACCAGGAAAAATGCACAGGCTGCCTGGTGTGCTTTAAGAATTGCCCTTCGAAAGCTATCACCGGAGAACGCAAGAAACCGCATTACATCAACCAGGAACTATGCACAAAGTGCGGGGTCTGCTTCACGAAATGCAAATTTGAGTCGATAATACTGACTTAAAAAATAATCTTATCCGACATCTGACATCTTATATCAGATATCGGATGTCAGATATAAGATGCAAAAAATTCGTAACAAGTAAATTAAAACAACATATGTCCGACAACTCATTAAACATAATTTTAAACGGAAATATAGTAAAAGGCTACCCCGGGGAGACCATTTTAGAACTGTCGCGCCGGAACGGAACAGAAATACCCACCCTGTGCAATGACGAACGCCTTGAGCCTTTCACCTCATGCTATGTATGCGTGGTGGAAGTGGAAGGCATGAAAGGCCACCAGCCTGCATGCTCCACAAAACTTGCCGAAGGCATGAAGATCATCACCGAAAGTGAAGGCATACGTAAATCGAGAAAAATGGCGCTCGAGCTTATGCTCAGTAACCATTATGCCGACTGCCTTGGCCCATGCAAACAAACCTGTCCGGCAGGCGTGGATGTGCAGGGATATATCTCCCTCATCGAAAAAGGCTTATATACTGAAGCGGTGGCGCTGATCAAGGAAACAAACCCTTTGCCTGCTATTTGCGGACGCGTTTGTGTTCGTCCCTGCGAGAGAGAATGCCGCAGGAACCTGCTCGACGAAGGTGCCCCGGTCGGGATCGATTACTTGAAACGCTATGCGTCGGATCATGATCTTGCATCACCTGATAAATATGTCCCCGACGTAAAGAAATCCACCGGCAAAAAAATAGCAGTCATTGGTGCAGGCCCCGGAGGCTTGTCGGTTGGCCATTTCATGCAGATCGAAGGACACCAGGTCGATATTTTTGAAGCTGCCCCGAAATCCGGCGGTTGGCTTCGCTACGGAATCCCTGAGTACAGGCTTCCCAACGACATTCTTGACAAGGAAGTGAAGAACATCACCGACCTTGGTGTTAATATATATTACAACAAAAACTTCGGCGAAAACTTTAGCTATAAAGAGATCAGAGATAAATATGATGCCCTAGTACTGACAATTGGTTCCCAGAAAGGAACAGGCGTTGGCTGCGAGGGTGACGATGCAGGGAATGTTTACTCAGGTATAGATTTTCTGAAAAACATGGAAGTGACTGGCCAGAGGTATGACTTCAAAGGTAAAACCATTGCCGTGGTCGGTGGCGGAAATACAGCCATGGACTGCTGCAGGACCTCGAAACGCTATAATGCCGACAAGGTGTACGTGATTTACCGCCGCACCGAAAAGGAAATGCCTGCAAACCCCATTGAGATCCATGAATCCAAGCTCGAAGGAGTGGAATATATGTTCCTGACCCTTCCAAAAAAGATCAATAAAAATTCAAAAGGGGAGGTCGAATCCATTACATGTATAAAAATGGAACTTGCAGAACCTGATTCTTCCGGCCGCCGCAGGCCTGTGCCTGTCGAAGGTTCCGATTTCGATCTGAGGGTCGATTATGTTCTTGCCGCAATCGGGCAGAAGACCGATGTGAATTTCATCGATGATATCAATACTTATGCCGAAGGAGGAGAGCTTAAGATCAATAAATGGGGAGACCTGGATGCTGATAAAAACACCCTGCAAACCGGCATTCCTTCGGTTTTTGCTGCCGGCGACGGTGTGACAGGCCCGGCTACTATAATAGAAGCAATAGCCCAGGCCAGGATTGCTTCTACAAGCGCCCACCAGTTCGTTATGGGACTGCCCATCAAGCCCGCTACAAAACCTTTCACCAGCAAACGCGATAACTTTAAAAAACAACTGGTCCAGGATTACCTTGATAAGTTCGAAAAACAATGCCGGGAGGAAATGCCTACCCTGCCTGCCGAAGGCCGTATGAACTTCAGCGAGGTTGAACTCGGGTATCGGGATGCTGAAGTCGCTTATCATGAAAGCCAGCGATGCCTCGAATGCGGTTGCACCGCCTTCTTCAACTGCGACCTTCAGAAATATTCGGGTGAATACAATGCCCGGCAGAATTATTTCGAAGGCGAATTCAGGGAATACCTGGTTGACTTCCGCCATCCTTACATCGAGATAGACAATAACAAATGTATTCTCTGCGCCCGTTGTGTCAGGATCTGCAGGGAAGTTGTCGGCGCCAATGCGCTGGGACTCATCAACCGCGGTTTCGACACCTATGTGGCCCCTGCAATGGGCGAAGCCCTTCAGGACACCCAATGCGAATCCTGCGGCATGTGCATCTCAACCTGCCCCACAGGTGCCATCACTGAAAATGTGATTTTCAAACCAGGGCCGGTGAAAACAAAAGCAGTTGAAAGCATATGCACATATTGCTCTATGGGCTGTGCCATCAGCCTGCATACTGTAAACGGATTTACTCTTGGCGTTACAGGACGGAAAGGCCTGGTTAATACCGATGGCAATATTTGCCGCTATGCAAAATTCGGCTACAATTACCTGAACGACACTTCAAGGATCACCACACCCATGCTCAGGGTGAACGGGAAATTTGAAACTATCAGTTTTGAAAAGGCTTTCGGTATCATCAAAGAGAAGATCTCAGATGTAAAACCCGACGAAAATGCATTTTTCGCTGGGGCAAGACTATCCAACGAAGAGATGTACCTTATCCACAAACTTGCCAGGCTGGCTGTAAAGACCAACAATATAGGCAGTTTTCATTACCTTGGAAGAGGAGAGAGCTACCGTAAAAACTGTGAATATAATGTGCCTTTCGGCGAAATTCAGGATGCAAGCCTTATCTGTTTTCTCGGAACAGAGATCAACCTTGACCATGCCGTAGCAGGCTTTATGGCTCAGAATGCGCATTTTCTGAAAAAGATCCCTCAGGTGATGATTACCGTGAAGGAGAATAACAGCCTTTCCCATAAAGTAAACCAGGAAATCAGGATAAGGTCATATTACCATTTTATAAAAGCCATGAACCATTACATCCTTTCGAAGGGCCTCGAGAATGGTCTGTTCCTGCGCGACCGGGTGGAAGGATTTGAGGAATATAAAAATCAGCTGCTTGAAGTTGATATTAATGATCTTCTTGTTGAATCAGGCATCGGAGCTGAGGAACTGGCTGCCTTTACCGAATTGTATAATAAGGAAATGAATGCCGTGATCCTGTTCTCAGAAAAGGAAATTTCAGGCTCTGCTTCAAAAGAGCTGTTCAACCTGGCAATGATCACGGGCAAGCTTGGCAAGACTGCCAGCGGATTGGTTGCAATGAAGGAAAAGAATAATTCACAGGGTTTGTTCGATATGGGTGTAAGCCCGCATTATGGTATTGGAGGGCAGGAGCTTGCTGATGCAGGATATATTGAGCGTTTGAAAGACAAATGGAAGACTGATCTGCTTGCTCCGGCTGAAACAAAATGCCTCCATGGCAGTGTACAGGATGGCAGGGTGAAGAATATGTTTATTTTCGGGGAAGATCCGGTTGGCTGCGCCATCGACAGGGCCTATGTGGATTCTTTATTTAAACCGGTTGAATTCATAGTAGTGCAGGATTATTTTATGACCGAAACCGCATCCATGGCCAACCTGGTCCTTCCTGCTTCATTTCCCGCTGAAAGCGGAGGATCCTACACAAATGCGCAGAAAGCATTACAGCAGTTCCAGGCGGAGATGAAACCAAAACCTGAGCAAACCAATCTGCAGCAATTAGCAGGTTTGCTTGCAGCTATTGGGCATAAAGTCAGCAGCAGCCCAATCGATACGTTTATGGAAGTGGTTACCCTGTTCCCCGAAAAGAACGGGAAGGAAACGTTACAACTGCAACCTACCAAAAAGGACAATCATCAGCGTAAATACATGTACGGTTGCGATGCTGTAATAAAGAAGTTTGAAGAGGAATTTGAGATAGCCATGAGGCATGAGCGATGAGTCATGAGCCTTGAGTAAGAAAACTCATCACTCATCACTCATCACTCGTCATTCGTCACTCGTCACTCATCACTCGTCACTCATCACTCGTCACTCGTCACTCATCACTAGTACCTAAAAAGATTTACCCAAGACAAAAACATATGAAAGAATTCAAAAATATAACCGAAATCCTTGACTTCGCAATAGGCGAAGAACAGGCAGCTGTTGATTTTTACCTCTTGCTGTCGGCCCAGTCGAAAAGCTCTGAAACCAAAAACATCTTCAACGAGTTCGCGGAGGAAGAAATGCGCCATAAGGCGAATCTTACCAAAATAAAGGAAAACGGGACGCTTCACCTGAGCGATGAAAAAGTAAGGGACCTTAAGATCTCCGAATATCTTATCGACGTGAAGCCCTCACCGGGTATGACATACCAGGATGCTCTTATCCTGGCCATGAAGAAGGAAAAGGCTGCTTTCCGAATGTATACCGTGCTTGCCGCACAGGCGGAAGATCCGGCCGTGAAAGAGTTGCTCCAGTCTCTTGCTCTTGAAGAATCACGGCATAAACTCAGATTTGAGATCGAATATGACGATGTTATCTTCAGAGAAAACTGATTTCCGTATCTTAGTGGAAATTTCAGCATAAGGTATGCACCTAAAGCAAAACGCTTTAAATCCTAAGAAGTACTACTTCATTGACACATCGTTCAATATGTTGATGAAGCGCAGGATCTACCAGATCCTGCTTATATCGAGTACTTATGATTCATTCATGCTCGAGGAGGACGGAAGGATTGACGAGACCATTTTCATGGAATATGTCTCGCTCAACCTGCGATATCCGCCCCAATTTATAAAAGTAACTTCCGAAAAAGAGGCTTTTGAAGTCCTTGAAGACAAGAATATAGAACTGGTTATTTCCATGCTCAATATTGAGCAGGCCGATACATTCGACCTGGCAATGCAGATCAAGAGCAAATACCCCAGGATACCTATCGTGGTACTGACGCCTTTCTCAAGGGAGGTCAATATCAAACTGGCGGAAAAAAACCTCGCTGCCATCGATTATGTCTTTTCCTGGCTGGGCAATGCCGATATCCTCCT
>JAPLDN010000122.1 GCA_026391755.1 Bacteroidota bacterium | reverse complement strand
ATCCTCACCCGGGTAATATTTTTGTGCTTCCTGGTAACGTGATCTCCTTTATCGACTTCGGGATGATGGGTTCCCTGAGGGATGAACACCTGAACTTTCTTGGAAAGTACACCCTGGGCTATCTTGAAAGGGATGCACATGGTATGACCGAAGCACTTCTGCTGGTCTCAGGCAAAAGGCATTATGCCCGGTCCCGGGAGCTGGAACACCAGATAAACGACCTGCTGGCTCACTATAAATACTTGTCCATTGATGAGATGGATTTTGGTAAGATCATGAATGAATCGGTGGATATCCTGGTCCGCTATGGTTTAAGGATGCCTGCAGGGATATACCTCCTGGCAAAGGCATTGATGGCCATTGAACGGGTTGCCGTGGTATTGAACCCGGGTATTGATTTTGCCAGTGAAATGAAACCATATGCAACCGAGCTTATATCAAGGCAATTTGATCCGAGGGTAATCGCAGCTGAGGTATTCGAATCCCTGAAAGAATATTACCGCCTCGTTACTGAGCTGCCCTCCGATCTCAATGAGATCATATACAAGATCAAGGAAGGCCGGTTCAAGACCCAGATTGAGCTAAAAGGATTCGAGCCTCTAATCGAGCATATGGATACAGTCGGGAACCGCCTCGCCATTGCGATTGTCCTGGCTGCCCTTATCATCGGCGCTTCCATACTATCACAATGGGAACAGGTAAGATGGATAGGAACAGCTGTGTTTTGCCTCGCAGGTATTTTTGGTTTCTGGCTTCTGGTGAAACTTCTCAGGAGGAACAAATTCTAATGATTTACAATTTACGAGTTGCGATTTGCGATTTAATTGAACAATCGTAATTATTCGCAATATTGTTGATTTTATTGGTGCTCATTTCGGCTTTGCCGAACGTAAATCTGAATTCGTAAATATTAGATCGTTCCTGTAAACTGCCTGAGGAACCTCAGGTCATTTTCGAAGAATAATCTCAGGTCTTTTACCTGGTACTTCAGCAGGGTGACCCTCTCTATACCCATTCCAAAAGCAAAACCGGTATAAATCTTACTGTCGATCCCGCAATTCTCAAGTACGGCAGGGTCAACCATGCCGCAGCCCAGGATCTCAACCCAGCCGGTATATTTGCAGATATTGCATCCTTTACCACCACAGATATTGCAGGAAACATCAAGTTCGCCCGAAGGTTCCGTAAAGGGGAAAAAAGATGGCCTGAGACGAATCTCGGTACTTTCGCCAAACATCTCACGGGCAAAATATAACAAGGTCTGCTTCAGGTCCATAAACGAAACATCCTTATCGACATACAAGCCTTCAACCTGGTGAAAAATACAGTGTGCACGTGCCGAAATGGCTTCATTCCTGAATACCCTGCCCGGGAAGATCTTCCTGATCGGAGGCTTTTCAGTTTCCATCGTCCTTATCTGGACCGAAGATGTATGTGTCCGCAGAAGGATCTCAGGATCTTTTGCAATGAAAAAAGTATCCTGCATATCCCTGGCAGGATGTTCGGGAGGAAAATTCAGGGCGCTGAAATTATGCCAGTCATCCTCGATCTCTGGCCCCTCGGCAACAGTATAACCGATCTGGGCAAAAATCCGGATGATCTCATTCCTTACAATTGATAGCGGATGACGTGTCCCCGGGTCCATATGAGCTACCGGACGGCTCAAATCGATACCCGGGCCGGCGGCTTCTTCCTTTACTTCAAACGAAGCTTTCAGGTTCTCAATCTTCTCCTGGGCTGCAATCTTCAGGTGGTTTAACAGCTGACCTAACTCCTTCTTTTGTTCGGCAGGGACATTCCTGAAATCCTCAAACAACAAGGAAACAAGCCCTTTCTTACTGAGATATTTCAGCCGTAGCTGTTCCACCTCGTCGGGCAAGTCTGCTTTAAGATTGCTAATCTCCTCAGTGAGATGTTTAATACGTTCGAACACTGCTTGAAGAATTACGAATTACGATTTACGTTCGGTAAAGCCGAAATGAGCACCAATAAAATCAACAATATTGCGAATAATTACGATTTATTTCGAATTTCATTCGTCAATCGTAAATATTTTTATTCAACGAGTTTTACCGTCATCTTGATATCCTTCTTCGGCCTGTCACCCCGGTCACGTTCAACATTGGCAATCTTGTCGATGATATCGAGGCCTTCGGTAATTTCCCCGTAGACAGTATAATTGCCATCAAGGAAAGGAACACCGCCGAGGGTTTCATAGATCTTTTTCTGGGCATCGGTATACTTAGCAGGAAGTGAACCAGCCGGGTATGTCTTGCCTTCAACAATATAGAACTGGCTTGCCGAAGATGCCTTCTTGGGGTTTCCTTCATCACCTGTGCGGGCTGCTGCAAGGGCGCCTTTCTTGTGGATCAGGGAAGCATTGAATTCGGCAGGAACAGTATAACCCAGGTCCCCTCCGCCAAGCTGCTGGCCTGGTTTTGCAGTTTTGGAATCGGGGTCGCCACCCTGTATCATAAATTGCGGGATCACCCTGTGAAACAATGTTCCGTTATAAAAGCCCTGTTTTTCGAGCTTTACGAATTTATCGCGGTTTTGGTGTTATTAATTATACAGATATACCTTAATGTCAACTTAGTAGTTATGTATTACGATTTTTACCACTTTCTGGGAGGTTTTGGTTTGAGTCATATATGTAATACT